>NZ_JAPDKO010000049.1:0-3249 GCF_030398685.1 Apilactobacillus sp. EABW-1NA | reverse complement strand
TCCTACCCTTGCAGAGGGCGATCCCTCAACTACTATCGGCGTTTAGAAGCTTAACTTCTGTGTTCGGCATGGGAACAGGTGTATCCTTCTAGCTATCGCCACCACACTATTTATCTGAAAGAACTTCGTTCTCTCAAAACTAGATATTATTTATTTCTTCCGATTACTACCTTACTTGGTTAAGTCCTCGACCAATTAGTACTAGTCCGCTCCATACATCACTGCACTTCCACTTCTAGCCTATCTACCTAATCATCTCTTAGGGGTCTTACTTCCATAAAGGAATGGGAAATTTCATCTTGAGGTCGGTTTCACACTTAGATGCTTTCAGCGTTTATCTCATCCATACATAGCTACCCAGCGATGCCCCTGGCGGGACAACTGGTACACCAGCGGTATGTCCATCTCGGTCCTCTCGTACTAGAGACAGCTCCCCTCAAATTTCCTACGCCCGCGACGGATAGGGACCGAACTGTCTCACGACGTTCTGAACCCAGCTCGCGTACCGCTTTAATGGGCGAACAGCCCAACCCTTGGGACCAACTACAGCCCCAGGATGCGATGAGCCGACATCGAGGTGCCAAACCTCCCCGTCGATGTGAACTCTTGGGGGAGATAAGCCTGTTATCCCCAGGGTAGCTTTTATCCGTTGAGCGATGGCCCTTCCATACGGTACCACCGGATCACTAAGCCCGACTTTCGTCCCTGCTCGACCTGTCTGTCTCGCAGTCAAGCTCCCTTTTGCCTTTACACTCGAAGAATGATTTCCAACCATTCTGAGGGAACCTTTGGGCGCCTCCGTTACTGTTTAGGAGGCGACCGCCCCAGTCAAACTGCCAATCAGACACTGTCTCCCACCACGATAAGTGGTGCGGGTTAGAGTGTTAGCACAGCGAGGGTAGTATCCCAACAATGCCTCCACCGAAACTAGCGTCCCGGTTTCCACGGCTCCTACCTATCCTGTACAAGCTATGTCAACACCCAATATCAAATTACAGTAAAGCTCCATGGGGTCTTTCCGTCCTGTCGCGGGTAACCTGCTTCTTCACAGGTATCTCAATTTCACCGAGTCTCTCGTTGAGACAGTGCTCAGATCGTTACGCCTTTCGTGCGGGTCGGAACTTACCCGACAAGGAATTTCGCTACCTTAGGACCGTTATAGTTACGGCCGCCGTTTACTGGGGCTTCGTTTCTGGGCTTCGCCGAAGCTAACTCATCCACTTAACCTTCCAGCACCGGGCAGGCGTCAGCCCCTATACTTCATCTTACGATTTTGCAGAAACCTGTGTTTTTGATAAACAGTCGCCTGAGCCTTTTCACTGCGGCTGCACTTGCGTGCAGCACCCCTTCTCCCGAAGTTACGGGGTCATTTTGCCGAGTTCCTTAACGAGAGTTCACTCGCTCACCTTAGGATACTCTCCTTGACTACCTGTGTCGGTTTGCGGTACGGGTAGTTAATTACTCACTAGAAGCTTTTCTCGGTAGCGTGACATGGCCCACTTCTCTACTTTATTTCGATCCTCATCACAGCTTGTCAACACGGTCACAAGCATTTCACTCATTACCTGACTTACTGCTTGAACGCACATATCCAACAGTGCGCACAGGTTAGCCTTCTACGTCCCTCCATCGCTCAAACATAATTAACTAGTACAGGAATCTCAACCTGTTATCCATCGCCTACGCCTCTAGGCCTCGGCTTAGGTCCCGACTTACCCTGGGAGGACGAGCCTTCCCCAGGAAACCTTAGTCAATCGGTGGAATAGATTCTCACTATTCTTTCGCTACTCATACCGGCATTCTCACTTCTAAGCGCTCCAGCAGTCCTTACGGTCTACCTTCGTTGCCCTTAGAACGCTCTCCTATCACATGACTACGTCATGTCCACAATCTCGGTAATATGCTTAGCCCCGGTAAATTTTCGGCGCAGAATCACTCGACTAGTGAGCTATTACGCACTCTTTAAATGGTGGCTGCTTCTGAGCCAACATCCTAGTTGTCTATGCAACTCCACATCCTTTTCCACTCAGCATATATTTAGGGACCTTAATTGGTGGTCTGGGCTGTTCCCCTTTCGACGGTGGATCTTATCACTCATCGTCTGACTCCCGGACATATAAATCGATGGTATTCGGAGTTTATCTGAATTTAGTAACCCATGACGGGCCCCTCACCCAAACAGTGCTCTACCTCCATGATTCTAAGTCCGAGGCTAGCCCTAAAGCTATTTCGGAGAGAACCAGCTATCTCCAAGTTCGTTTGGAATTTCACCGCTACCCACATTTCATCCCAGCACTTTTCAACGTACACGGGTTCGGCCCTCCGGTGCGTTTTACCGCACTTTCAGCCTGAACATGGGTAGATCACCTGGTTTCGGGTCTATCCCAACATACTGTAACGCCCTATTCAGACTCGCTTTCGCTACGGCTCCGGACTTTTCGCCTTAACCTTGCATGTTAGCATAACTCGCCGGTTCATTCTACAAGAGGCACGCCATCACCCATTAACGGGCTCTGACTGCTTGTAGGCACATGGTTTCAGGAACTATTTCACTCCCCTTCCGGGGTGCTTTTCACCTTTCCCTCACGGTACTGGTTCACTATCGGTCACTAGGGAGTATTTAGCTTTGGGAGATGGTCCTCCCGGATTCCGACGACGTTTCACGTGTGTCGCCGTACTCAGGATCCTGAACTGAGGTTAATTGATTTCGCCTACGGGGCTATCACCCTGTATCGCTTAACTTCCCAGATAATTCGACTATCAATTAACTTGGTAACTCAAATGTTCAGTCCTACAACCCCAAAGAGCAAGCTCTTTGGTTTGAGCTGTTCCCCGTTCGCTCGCCGCTACTTAGGGAATCGAAATTTCTTTCTCTTCCTGTGGGTACTTAGATGTTTCAGTTCCCCACGTCTGCCCCCAAACTAGATATGTATTCTCTAGCTGGTGATAATCGATTAAGATTATCGAGTTTCCTCATTCGGAAATCTCCGGATCAAAGCTTACGTACAGCTCCCCGAAGCATATCGGTGTTAGTCCCGTCCTTCATCGGCTCCTAGTGCCAAGGCATCCACCATGCGCCCTTCATAACTTAACCTATTTCATCACTACGTGATGTTTGGTTAGTTGAGTATTTACGAATAAACTAATATTTTAAAACTCAAAATAACGCGGTGTTCTCGGTTGAAATTGTATTTTTATACAAATTCAATATAGAAATTAAATAATATCTAGTTTTCAAAGAACCAAGTA
>NZ_JAPDKO010000048.1:0-3486 GCF_030398685.1 Apilactobacillus sp. EABW-1NA | reverse complement strand
AATATGTCTTTGTATTTTTTGAGAAATATTCAATTCCAAATTGTTCAGCTTTCCTAATCCATTCATAAAGGGTCGCAGACCCTTTTATACCATATTTATTAGTAATTTTTGTAAATCCTAAACCATTGTAATAATCTTTAATGGCAGATAATTTTAATTCTTTAGAAAACATAAAAGAACCCCTTTAGTTAGATTTCTCCAACTCAAGGGGTTCAGTTCAACTTTACAAATTGTAAAGTGCTTTTTTATTGTTTCGTATTAGTTTAAGTGAGCGGAACGTTGTTTACGAACAACTCTTTTTCTGTTTTCTTCTAGTTTATCAGCTTGACCTTCAACAGGGTCTACAACTTTTTTCTTGAAAGAGAATAATGCTCCAGCAACCGCGCTTGAAGTTGCTAATGCACCAACAAAGAATCCTTTAGCGAATTTTTTCATTTTAAGTCCTCCTATATAATAATTTGCTTTACACTTACCATTATGATGTTTTTTTATTTATTTATCCAGTCTTAAGTATATTTTAATTCAATATTTTATATGCTAAACTTATATAAGCAGAAATGGTGGGATAATATGCAAAAAGTGCTAATAATTGTCGGACCAACAGCGGTCGGAAAAACAAGTTTATCAATTAAGTTGGCTAAGAAATTAAATGGTGAAGTTATTTCTGGTGATTCTATGCAGGTTTACAAACACTTAGACATTGGAACAGCCAAAGTGACAAAAGAAGAATCAGAGGGAATTGTTCATCATTTAATTGATATTATTGATGTTGACAAAAGATATTCAGCGGCTGATTTTGTTGAATCGGCTAATAAATTAATTGATGATATTCATAAGAGAGGAAAACTTCCTATTATTGTTGGAGGAACTGGATTTTATATTCAATCACTTGTCGATGGATTAAATCTTGGCGGTGATCACTATGATAATGAAGAATATAGAAATCAAATGCGTGCATTTGCCGAAGAAAACGGTAAACATGCATTGTGGCTTAAATTAAGAAGCATTGATGAAGTATCCGCCGAAAAGATTGGTGAAGAAAATGAACGCAGGGTAATTAGAGCTTTAGAGGTTTATCACAATACGGGTGTTAGATTTTCTGAACAAACCAATAATGCCGTTTCAATTGATCCATATATTATTGCACTTAATACCGATAGACAGGTATTGTATGATCGCATCAATAAACGTGTTGATATTATGTTTAAAGAAGGATTAATCGACGAAGCGAAATGGTTAGATCAAAAAGGTGACATTTCCTTACCTGCATATAAAGGAATCGGTTACCGAGAATTCATCAACTATTTCCATGGTAATTTAGACTTAGAGGATGTTTCTGAATTAATTAAAAAGGATTCTAGACATTACGCTAAAAGACAGTTAACTTGGTTTAGAAATAAGATGAAAGTTAACTGGTATGACATAATATCTAACATGGAAGTTGTAAAAAACATCGAAAAAGATGTATTTAATTGGCTAAATGATAAAAAAGTGCCATAATATGTTAGAAGTTGTTACATTAAATGTTGACATATTAAAATATAATGTTATTATAATGTTGTTAGAAGGAGTTAGATATGAAAGAAAAGGATTTAAGACGTTCGCTTTCAGTACTTCCAATCGGAACTGTTATGAAGTTAACTAGCTTGACCGCAAGACAAATTAGATATTACGAAGAACAGGGTTTGGTTTCACCTGAAAGAAATGATGGTAACCGCCGTATGTATTCTTTGAATGATATCGATGTGATTTTAGAAATTAAGGATTATTTAGACGAAGGTTTAAATATTGCCAAGATTCAAGAAATCTACAAGAAGCGTAAAGAAGATAACAAGAGTAACGATACGAAGGAATTAACTGATCAAGAAGCACGTAAAATTTTATCTGATGAACTTTTGAACATCGGTGGATTGAATTCACATGATGCTGCAAATAATTCTTTTTAACTAATTTAATGTTGAATACGTTAGGAGTAGGTGTATATGGCTACAAAGCATGATTATTCAAAAGACGACATTCGTCGTATTGTTAAAGAAGAGGACGTAAAATTCTTACGTTTAATGTTTACTGATGTTTTAGGTACTTTAAAAAATGTTGAAGTTCCAATCAGTCAATTAGATGATTTATTAAATGACAAGATTATGTTTGATGGATCATCAATCGAAGGATTCGTAAGAATCGAAGAAAGTGACATGTATTTACATCCTGATTTATCAACTTGGATGATTTTCCCATGGAGCTCAGAACGCGGTAAGATTGCTAGAGTTATTTGTGAAGTTTACAAGACTGATGGAACACCATTTGAAGGTGACCCAAGAAATAACTTAATCCGTGTTCTAAAGGACATGAAGGATGCTGGATTTACATCATTTAACATTGGACCTGAACCTGAATTCTTCCTATTCAAGATGGATGAAGATGGCAAACCAACTGTTAAATTAAATGACGAAGGTAGCTACTTTGATATGGCACCACTTGACTTAGGTGGTAACTGTCGTCGTGAAATCGTTCTAACTTTGGAAGAAATGGGCTTTGATGTAGAAGCAGCTCACCACGAAGTTGCTCCTGGTCAACATGAAATTGATTTCGAATATGCAGATGCTCTAAACGCTGCAGACAATATTCAAACATTTAAATTAGTTGTTAAAACAATCGCAAGAAAATACGGCTTATACGCTACATTTATGCCAAAACCACTAAGTGGTATCAATGGTTCTGGAATGCATTTAAACATGTCATTATTTGATGATAGTGGTGATGTATTCTACGACGAAAATGGTGACTTGAAGTTATCAGAAACTGCTTACCACTTCTTAGGTGGTTTAATCAAACATGCTAAGAGTTACACTGCAATTTGTAACCCATTAGTAAACTCATACAAACGTCTTGTTCCTGGATACGAAGCACCAGTTTACGTTGCTTGGTCTGGTTCAAACAGATCTCCACTTATCCGAGTACCAAATGCTCGTGGACAAGCTACACGTCTTGAATTAAGAAGTGCTGATGCTTCAGCAAACCCATACCTAGCAATTGCTTCTGTTCTAGAAGCAGGTCTAGATGGTTTGAAGAATGGTATCGTACCTCCTAAGAGTGTTGACCGTAACATCTATAGAATGGATGCTCAAGAAAGAAAAGAAAACGAAATTGTTAACTTACCAGATGACTTACTAGATGCTCTAGAAGAATTATCTGCTGATGAAACAATGAAACATGCATTAGGTTCAAAGATCTTCAACAGTTACTTAGCTGCTAAGCATTTAGAATACGATGCTTACCGTGCTCAAGTTTCTGATTGGGAACGTAACCAATACATGGAAAAATACTAATAACCATTTAAAAAAGAGTCGGCTTACTGCCGGCTGAACTGAACCCCTTGAGTTGGAGAAATCTAACCTAAGGGGTTCTTTTATGTTTTCTAAAGAATTAAAATTAGCTGCCATTAAAGATTATTATAATGGTTTAGGATTTACAAAAATTATTAATAAG
>NZ_JAPDKO010000047.1:0-3720 GCF_030398685.1 Apilactobacillus sp. EABW-1NA | reverse complement strand
TAATAAACGAATACTAACAAAATTAGGCAACCAATCACCTGTAGAATACAGAAAATCAGTTGCCCAATTAAATAGTTAGAAAGCTGCTTTTATTTATTTGTTCAAAATAATAGTTGCAGTTCCTTGATTCTAGCTCTTTTCTTGTACATAAAAATAAATTAGGAGTGATATATATGACATTAGCTGAAAAGAAATTGAAAGAACAAATGGATAAACTAAATGCAAAAATCAAACATAGTAATTCACTTTTAAATAAATTAAAAAATAAAAAACAAACTAGCAAAGTAAAAAATTCAATCAAGATCGAACAGAAAAACATTCAAAATTATAAAAAGCAAATTGCAACATTAAAAGTAAATATGCAGAAAGCAAAGATTGATGAATTAAAAAGTAACACTTTAGAAAACATGCGAAAAAATCCAATGTTTTCAAATGATAAAGCAACCTTAATTCCTCAAAATCCTAATACAAACCAAAGCTATGTAATTTTATTTATGAAAACTGCTAATGCTGATACTTCTCCACAAGTTAATACAAAAGCAGTGGAAAAAGGGATGAATCTATCAACTACCACACAACAAGGGGCAAATACAATTTCATTTGAAGCAATAATTGGTGGTGGAGATATTGATCAGATGAATGAAGTTAAACGTGAAATTGGAAAATTAAGATATTGGTCTAATAACGGTGTTCCATTGATATTCCATTCAAATAATTATAATTCTGAAAGTGTGCAAATTAGTGCATTTACCAACTCATATGAATTTACAGACGCAGGAACAGGGGTCAATTCAGCTAATGTATCTATCACTCTAACTGAGGCACAATTCTTTGATACAAATATCAAAACAAAAAAAGGAACAACAAAATATGTAGGTCATAAAGGTAATAAGAAGGGAACAAAAAGTAGCAAGGCAACTAATAAACACAGGTATGTAATTGCTAAGTCGGGTGTTACTTATCTATCTGTTGCAAGGAGCAAACATGTTTCACTGGCACACGTTAGAAAGCTAAATAAATACGCTGATAGGTCAATTCCAATTGGTGCAAAGATTTATTATTAGGAGGTAATGCAATGGCAGTAAATGATTATATTGATATTAATTTAGATGATGTTCCGGTTCAATTTGATTACACCATTGATGGTATTGATTTTACTTTTTATCTTTACTACAACGAAGTAAATGATAGTTACTATATTGATTTATTTGATGAAAATGGAGTCCAAATCGTTAATGGTGAAAAATTGATTTACGGTTATCCATTGTTCGGTTCAATTAATGATCCACGATTACCTTTAATTAATATCGTGCCAATGGATGAACAAGGTAACGAAACTGAAGTTAGCAAGCTTAACTTTACTAATACAGTTCAATTATTCATAAAAGATACGGATGATGATGACACAGACGCAAATACAGGCAATTCTAGCGATGAAGGTGATGATGATACCGTATCAGACAACACAGCGCACGCTGATATAAATGATTATGGAACAGATAAGTCAGTAGGTGATGAATAATGGAGTTAGTACATTTCTATCAAAGAATAGAGTTAGATGATGAAGTTAGAATTGTATCAAGCTATTTGCAGGGTAAAAATGCTCAAATTGAAATAACTTATAACTTTAGCAATCAAGATGTTCCGTCGGATACTGATATTACAATTCATGGAATTTCTAAAAAGACAGCAAGTAAATTTAAAGTCGGTTCAAATCTTTCCATTTATGCAGGTTTCTATAATGCTGACTTCACTGAAAATAACATAGCTCATTTATTAACGGCATCTATCACAACAGTAGATGCAATTAAATGGGAATCAGGAGATTGGTATTTGCATCTAACGATACAAGATGGAACAAAGGTTGACCCAAAGAAAGCGATTAAGGTAGCACAAAGCAAACAAGTTAGAGCTAAGTCTACAAACAAATCATCAACATATCGTTCTCAAATGAGGAATTTTGAAAATAATGCAAAGAAGAGACGTCAAGCATGGCTAAATGCTAATCCTAATGCTACAAGACATCAAAAACATTTGAATTATGTACAAATTCAAAATTCAATTAAGGCATATAGAACTCAACTAAAGGGAGCTCAAAGCAGGGCAACTGAAAAAGCAAATAAGCAAAAAGCATATAGGGTTAAAACTGTATATAAAAACATGAGTTTTAAGTCAGGAACAAAGGGATCAACAATCATTAGAACGTTAGCAGACAAAGCAGGTATTAAGATTAGTGAAATGAAACTAGTATATAACCACGTTTACTATTCTGGTTACACTGCTAAAAAGAAACCACTGTCATGTATCCAAGATATTGCTAAAGATTGTAAAACCGATATGTTCTATCAACACGGTAAATTAGTAATCAAGTCATTTGTAAGCAATAAACATTTGAATTACACATGTGTACCTAAAACGGGGCTGATTACTTCACCTAGCTTGTCAACAGATGAAGATAACAAGGATGTTTATGAAGCTACTATTCTATTCAATCCAATAATTACCACAGGAGTTATTTTTAGGATTGACGATAAGTTTTCTGGATTTACAGATGATGTAATTGTCACTAATGGGAATGCAACATTAAGTAATTCAGATACACCAACAATGACTGTTAATTTTAAAAAGTTATCACAATACAAAAAAGAACAAGCTAGTGAAATTAAGAAAGCAAAATCTGATGATGCTAAAGCAAAGGCTAAGTTAGATGCTAAACGAGTAAAGCAAGCCAAAGCTAAACGAACTAACAGAAAGAAGTGATTAAATGGCTGAACAAAAAGATTATTTTACAGATTTGATGAGAAAGGTTTATAGCAATTCTATCAATGATGTTTCTGTTGCATATATAGCTAAAATTGAAAAAATGACACCACCTACAGCTACTGTACAACCACTTGCAAGGATTGATGGTAAGAAAGAATCAATGGTTCAGAAAGTACATTTTATCCTTCTTCCAGGACAACCAGAACTACTAGATTACAAGAGTGGGGATGAAGTTATCGTTATCTGCTTAGATGATGACAATTCCAAATATACAAAGGGATATTATCCAGTTAGTTCTAATAGAAAGCATTCTGTTGATTACTCATTTGTTATTGGGAAGATAGCGAATAAAAAAGACTTTAAAAAATGAAAGGTGGTGAGATAAATGGCTCAAGATTTGTTATATACAGATGATGGTGATTTATATATTAGTAAAGATAGTCCATTGTATGTAACTGGTTTAGATGAAATCAAACAATCACTAAACATGATTTTAATGACTAAAAAAGGTAGTTGGTCTAATGAGAATGTTGGAATTGATTATGATTGGTTAATTGGTGGATTTGACAGGAATGCTTGCATTTCATCAATTTCTACCTCGCTGCAACAAGATAAGCGAATCATTGATGTTGTTTTAGTCGATCCGCAGATTAATCCAAATCATACAACAGTTGATATTCATATCATCGTAAACACAACATTAGGTCAATTAGATTTCTGGAAGGAAGTGAATACAGATGCCACTAACTGATGATGGTTGGGTAACAATCAGTGCAGATGATGCATTAAAGCAAGCCAAGTCAGAAATTCAGAAAAATCTAGGAATAGATACTGATGTTTCTGATGGTTCAGCAATGGGAAGAATTGCACAGATGTTGGCTAACAGAATTGTTGAATGCGATAATGTTGCTCAAAACGTCTATGATAACAATTTCTGGTTAACTGCTTCTGGAGTTT
>NZ_JAPDKO010000046.1:0-3896 GCF_030398685.1 Apilactobacillus sp. EABW-1NA | reverse complement strand
TTATTAATAATTTTTGTAAATCCTAAACCATTATAATAATCTTTAATGGCAGCTAATTTTAATTCTTTAGAAAACATAAAAGAACCCCTTAGGTTAGATTTCTCCAACTCAAGGGGTTCAGTTCACTGACAAATATGTCAGTCCTTTTTATTTTTATTCAGCTTCTCCGATAGCACCAGCAATGTCATCATTTGAGAAATCATGTTTCATGAAGTCGTCATTTGATGATGGTAATTTTTGAACTAATTCATCAAGCTTTTGTACTTTAATATCGCCAGAAACCATCTCGAAATCAAGTAAATGACCACCTACTGATTTATCATCAGCCAAGAAATGAAGATGGAATCCACCAACAGATGGTCCATTGAATAGCTGTGGTGAGTAGTATCCAATTACTGTACCCTCAACATCTTCTTTTTCAAATTCATTTTGTTCATGAGCACATTCAACAAGTGTTGGATATGGTTTTGATTGTTTATGAACTGATCTTGTCTTTACAGACTTAAATGTCCCGTGGGCACGAACTGAGTAGAAAACATTATTCCAATCTAGTTCAGAGGACACTTTTTCTTCTAAGTCTTCCATTTTTACTAATGCATGAACATTGGCTAAATGTTCAAAACTAGCAAAATGAACATCAGCAAATGGAACAGTGAAATCACCATCTAGTTCATTGACGTTTCCTTGACCATCGATTTGATATGCAACACCGTCTAAGATAACAAGTTCACCATCTAGACCGTCACCAGTGCCAATACCAGTGTCACCGTGTTTTAATAATTCTTTTAATGGTAATGTTCCTTCAAACAACCCAGGAACTAACATTGCTAACGTACCGTATTGGTATAAAGTATTAGCGTTATTCATTACTTTTCATCTCCTAATTAATTTATTCCAGTCTATCACAATGAAATAATTATGAGTAAAAAAATAACCGATACCTACGAAAGTATCGGTTATTGATGTAAAAATTAAAATTACCCAGTGCCTTGAATAATTTTAATTTACGATCAGCTTATTTATGGAATATCGATTCACGTAAGAACTGGTTTGCTCTTTGCTTACTAATTATATTCAGGGAAGAATTCATAATCGTTTTTTGGAGTGAGCATACCATGAAAGTGCATAATAATATTTATATGAACACATGCAAACGTAATAAATGTTTCAACTTTATTTATCTACTTATGGACGAGAGAATTAATTTACAAACTCGGGGAAATTCATAAATTAACGGATTTCATCTTTTAATTACCAGCGCGACTTGATAATTAATAGACTTAGAGATAGTTTTATAAGAAAGTGTATGAATAAAGTTCTCAAAGAAAGTTAGACTAAGGTTACACGATTTCATGGTATTAATTTGTTGTGGCTCTTAGTGAATCGATGCACCACCAAAATTTATTATTATTGGTGTTATGTTATGCTACAATTCCACGATTTTTAAGCAATTCTGAAGGTGCATAAATCACTTGATAGACAAATCAGGGGCATCCAAATCAAGCAATCATATTCTAATAAATAAACATCTAGAGTTTAATCACAAAGATTAAACAAAGAGAAGACTAGCAATCTTAACAGTTGCGATAACGATTAAGCTGTTAACCAACTCTTCGAAGATAATAATATAATTTTGGCAAAACACTGTCAAAACGGCAATTAATAGACTTTTATCATATTAATATTTGTTAAATCAGCTATAAAACAAGCTTTTATTTTTTTAATTGCACAATAAGTCTATTTGATGCATTTAAAACTTAACCAAAAATAAAAAAGAGAAGAAAATCTTAACATTTTCCTCTCTTTTATTTTTTAATGATTAAAATATAGTTTTATATAGGATTGCAGCAAGAGTTGCCCCAATGATTGGAGCTACGATTGGCACCCAACTATACTTCCAATGTGAACCACCCTTGTTCTTAAATGGACAAAAAGCGTGCACAATTCTTGGCATGATATCTCTGGCTGGATTCAATGCTGGTCCGGTAGGCCCACCAAATGAAATAACCAAACACATTACTAGAAAACCTAATGCAATAAAGTCAGCACGTGGATCTAGTTTGTCGGCAGTCATTGCTAACGCACCCAATACCAATAAGAAAGTTCCGATTAATTCGTTAATGAAACCATTTAAGTAACTGTGAGCCGAGTCAATGGTTGCAAAAGTTCCTAAAACACATTCACAGTTAGTAGTCTTGTCATAATATGGCTTGTAAGTAAGTACCACCGCGATTTGACCAACTGTTGCACCTAACAATTGAGCAACAATATATGGTAATACTTCATGCCATGGAAATTGGTTTGTAAAAGCCAAAGCAAGTGTCATTGCTGGATTAATTTGGGCTCCAGAAATTGTCGCAAACATCATTGCGGGAATCATAACCCCGATTCCGTATCCAAAACCAATTAATACCCATCCACCATGGAAACCTTTAGTTCCCTTCAATTCGACATTGGCAACTGATCCGTTACCCAATGCGACCATGATGGCTGTTCCAATAAATTCAGCGATGCATCTAGTTAATAACGTGTAATGATCCAAAATTTTCTACTCCTTTATATAAACTACACAGTATTTACTCCATCATCTTTATCTTGCTCAAGTTCTTCCATCCGTTTGATAAACGGCAACGCTCCTACAAACCAACCTGGAGGCATAAAAAAAGAGTTGCAAAATCAGAATCGACTTTATAACTCTCGCCATAATTTCTTCTCCAAACTAATATGTAGTAATTTGTTGATAGTATGTTAAACCATAACAGTATATCGATAATCTTGTTGAAACGAGTTATTAGACAGCGTGTATAACTTTTTGATTATTGTTATTTCCTTAAGATTTTAAATAATCAAGTCAAAATTTTTCTAACAACTCATCAAAAATAATTATATGACCCAAACTACCGTTTTTCAATAACTAATAAAGATTATTTAACTACTTTTCATAAACGTTTATTGCTTGCTTATAATTCAACGATTTCATGTTAAGTTTAGTTTATAAAAAGCACCCTTTCTATAAAAACTTTTTATATCAATCTTAATTAAAATATATTTTAAACTTTTTTGTATAAACTTAATTAAATTTGCAAAAACTTAAGTATTTATCTAACTAGATAAGATTATAATTATAAGTATGGCAAAGATTTAATGTAATTCACATTACTCAGCCCTGAATAGTAAAAATTTATAAGGGGGATTTAATCATAATGTTTATTAAAAGCAAATCCAAGAAAAGAATCGTAATGTCTTTTCTAAATTTATCGGCTCACCAAGACATTAACACAATTAGTACAAACGACATCATCGAAAACGCAAATATTTCTCGTGGTACTTTTTACAATCACTTCAAGAATAAAATCGACATCGTTAACTTCATCGAAACTAGCATCAGCCATTCTTTAGATGAACAATTTGTTAACGTTGATAAAAACTATGATAACTTTTTCTATATTTTAAGCGAAAAGGTATTCCCAATTGTCTATGATGATCGTGAATACATCAAGGTTCTATACGAATTCTATGAACCCCAATTATTTTCGTTTTTAAGTAGCCACTATTCTAAATTCTTAGTTCCTTATTTCGAGAACTATGATGAAAAGAAATACGGCATTCCTAAGTACTATGTGTTAACTTTCTTCTTCAGAGTCATTTTAGACGCAATTATGTCATGGATTTCGCAACCAATTCCATTGTCAGTTGAAGAATTCAAGAAGGTGTTCTACCGCCTAATCAACACTTCAATGACTGAAATTTGTGGAATTGTTATTAGAAGATAAAAAAAGAAGTGACCTGAACCCCTAAAATTGGAAGATGGTTATGCTATTTTCTGGGAGGAATTGATCCGGTATTCAACCGGTGACATTCCTCCCAGTTTTTGTTTTATACGATAATTGTTGTAA
>NZ_JAPDKO010000045.1:0-4055 GCF_030398685.1 Apilactobacillus sp. EABW-1NA | reverse complement strand
TATATATCTTATTACAACAATTATCGTATAAAACAAAAACTGGGAGGAATGTCACCGGTTGAATACCGGATCAATTCCTCCCAGAAAATAGCATAACCATCTTCCAATTTTAGGGGTTCAGGTCAGCTCACATAGAGCTCTTTTTTATTTTAGTTTTACAAGCATCCATTCGACCTTTAAAATAAAGGCAGGAGTTGAATACAAATGCAAAAAACTACAAAAGGTGTGCTATCTGCCATCAGTCTTTTGATGACCGTCTACATGCTAATTATTACCATCAAAGATATTTCAGACTTATATGTAACTGATTTTTCACTAACATTATTATGGTTAATCACCATTTTGACATTGATTGAAATCATTTTATTTTTCTGGAAACACAATTGGATGATTACCGCATTAATCGGAATCATCGTATTTATCTTAGGAATCATTCTAGTCGCAAACGGGACACTTGGTTTTACCATCATTTTGATTAATTTAATCATTTCAGTCCTATTAAGCGTATATAGTTTATATAACTAAAAAAGAGCTCATAATGAGCTCTTTTTATATTGTTTTTTTCATCAAAATATCTCTTTGTTTATCGGAACCAACAACAAAAATGTGTTCAGAGAAAGGCATAAAGCCTTTTACTTGATAGAAACTAATCGCGTTTGTATTGTTTTCCCAAACTCCAAGCCAAATATAGTTCTTATCCGCTTCTTTAGCAGCATTAATCGCATAGCTCATAAATTGAGACCCTAAGCCTCGACGTTTAAAGTTCTTTCTGATGTAAATTCTTTCAATTTCTAAATAGTCACTACCCATATCTTCAGATTGAGCTTCACCAATATTAATCTTTAGGTAACCAGCCAGTTCATTATCAACGTAGATAAATTCAAAATCAGTTTTATCATCGCTAATTTCCTTCTTTAGCTGATCAATTCCATAATTGTTCTCAAACATTTCTTCTAAATCTTGTTTGCTATTATCATCACCAAAAGTATCTTTAAAAGTTTCAATACTAATTTGACGAAGTTCGTAAACATCAGATAAGTTAACTTTCTTCATTTCAATCATAATAACGCCTCCTAGTAGTCTCTTTTCTCACCACATTTAACTTTTTGCCAATCTTTATAAACATTTGCTTTGGCCCTATCCAATAGCTGGTTGAACGTTTCTCTTTCGGATGCACTAAAACCACTAAGAGCAACTTCGTTAGAATAATTATTCTCCCTTTCGACAATGTAATACATTTCTTTTCCTTTTTCAGTCAGGTATAAGAGCTGATTTTTTCTATTATTTTTACTAATTTCTTTTCTTATTAAATTCGCTTTTACTAGATTATTAACGGCCCTGCTACCAGTCGTTTTATCAACACAAATCATTTCACATAGTTGTTGTAAAAAAATCCCAGGTTTTTCACCTATACGGACTAAATATAGATATTGACCTTTAGACAATTCATACTCCTTAAATTCTATATTACTAATCGAGTCCAAAGACCTTGCTATCACACCAATTTTTCTTAAAGAATCCATATAAGCACCTCCATTTTGTTGCAAATGCAACTATATCATAATTAAATATTCTTTTCCAACAAAAAAGAGCTCATAATGAGCTCTTTTTTCTTACTCTAATTAACTTGGTATAAGGCCTTTTGACCGTTAGCAATCTTGATAGCATCTCTCACTGAGAATAACGCCATATTGTGGACCGCAACATCGGTAAAGAAAGCAATATGTGGAGTAACAATTACGTTATCCATCGCAATTAAAGCTTTTAAGTTGTCATTGTCGTATCCCTTGTCGCCAAGATCAACACTGGTAATTCCAGCTTCACCATCAAACACATCAATTCCTGCCGCACCGATTTCACCGGATTCTAGAGCAGCAACTAGCGCATCAGTATCAACGACTCCACCACGGGAAGCATTAATGAAAATAGCGTCATTTTTCATTTTCTTGAATCGCTCAAAATTCATAAAATGATCCATTTCAGGAGTTAAAGGTGTGTGCATAGTTACGACATCTGATTCGGATAATAGGTAGTTTACATCAACATATTCGACCGTATCAGCCAAATCAGTTCTTGGCACGGGATCATACGCTAATACGCGTGCTCCTAGCGCTTTAAAAATGCGTGCAGATGCACTTCCGATGGTTCCAGCACCGATTACTCCAACAGTTAAGTTATGAATCTCACGGGCTTGTCCGCCAGTCCAACTAAAGTCGTTTCTCTCCTCACGTTTACTGTAGTCTTTTAATCGTCGTAATAACGCCATCGTATCAGCTAATACTAATTCACTGACCGAACGAGGGGAGTATCCAGGCACGTTGGTTACTTTTAAATTGTATTTGTTGGCTAAATTTAAATCGATAATTTCGTATCCAGTACTACGTAATGATATTTGTTTGATTCCATTTTCAGCCAAACGTTTGTATAAACTATCACCAGAAAGAGCACCATGTTGTTGAATGGTAATAGCATCATAGTCCTTGGTTTTATCAACGTTATCCAATGTTAATGCTTCATTTATGTGATCAATTTGCACATTCAACTCATCAGCAATGGCTTCAAAATCTTCTATCTCGTATGGTTGGGTATTGAACATTAATATTTTCATCTAGTTATCCTCCACGAATTTAGCAATGCGTTTCAATGCTTCATTTAAGTTATCTTCACTAGTTGCATAACTCAAACGGAAATAACCTTTTCCAGCTTTTCCAAAAGCACTTCCAGGCATTGTACCAACTTTAGCTTCTTTCGCTAGTTTCGTACAAAAGGCAAAATCATCTTCACCAAATTGTTCTGGAATTTTAGCAAAAATATAAAATGCACCGCTCGGATTGGCGCTTTCAATACCAATATCAGATAAGCCTTGGCGTAATAACGCACGTCGTTTTTCATAAATCTTCTTCATTTCCGGTCCATCATCTCTACCATGATTCAACGCCTCGGCAGCAGCAAACTGAGCATTGTCAGTTATAGAACTAACGTTGTATTCGTGTATAGATTTAATAACATTAATAATATCGGCAGGGCCATATACCAAACCGACTCTCCATCCAGTCATCGCATGAGATTTTGACAAACCATTATATACAATCGTTTGATCTCTAATAAATTCTGCAATAGATGCATGTTCATGCTCGTAGTTTAATTCACTGTAGATTTCATCACTAATACAGAAAATATCGTATTTCTTAATTACATCTGCCAGTTCTTTCAATTGTTCTCTAGTGTATGAAACACCTGTCGGATTATTAGGAGTATTAATAATAACCGCTTTAACTTCTGGATGCTGTCTAATCGCTTCTTCTAATTTATAAGGAGTTAGTACGAAATCATCTTTGGATGTATCAACTTCAATCGGATGTGCACCAAAAAATGATACATTATTAAAATATGGAGAAAATGCTGGAGATGGAATAATCACGCCATCTCCTGTATCTAGGATTGCTGCAAATGTTAAAAATACAGCTTCTGTTACTCCAACTGTAGCGATAAATTCAGTATCAGCATCGTAATTTAACCCATATTTATCTGCTAAAAAGTTAACGGCAGCTTCACGCAATTCAATAATCCCGCGAGAATCACTGTAATGACTCTGATTGTCATTAATCGCTTGAATAGCTGCCTTCTTAATGTGATCAGGTGTATTAAAATCTGGCTCTCCGATTGTTAACGGAATTAATCCGTCAACACCAGCGATAGAAGCGCCAAAAGACAAGATAGCATCTGGTTTGACGTTTTCCATTCGTTTGCTAATTTTGTTAACTAATTTAGACATATTAATCAACCTCCCTTATAAATATTAGAAAATGATTAGAAACATTATCGATATATTATTACTATTTAATAACCCATGTCAATCTAATTATTAATTTTGTATTAGAAAAATGAATTAATTTCATCTAAGCAAATGGACAAAATAAAAAGAACCCTGAACTGAACCCCTTGAGTTGGAGAAATCTAACCTAAGGGGTTCTTTTATGTTTTCTAAAGAATTAAAATTAGCTGCCATTAAAGATTATTATAATGGTTTAGGATTTACAAAAATTATTAATAAG
>NZ_JAPDKO010000044.1:0-4084 GCF_030398685.1 Apilactobacillus sp. EABW-1NA | reverse complement strand
GAATAAGCAGAAACGGTTGCAACAGCAAAACCACCTACCGCAATCATTGTGTCGATAGTCATTTCTTACCACCATCCTCTTTTGGACTATGAATAGCCATAAGGATTAGTACAAAAGAAATCGCCCATTCAATGTTGTAGTGAGTTTCAAAAACTCCTCTAATAGAAAAGGCCGTACACACAAGTACGACCATAAATATTGATACGATATAGGTGAAATTTGATAATTTGCGTTTGTTACTTAAAATACCTGCTAACAAAATAAAGCCAACCGCTATTAGTAAAGTGTTAAACCATAAGTCATCAGTCATCCCTCCAAGAAAATCTAACTTTTCTTTGTGATGATGTACCAATGTGAACTGAGGGTTATCTAAATAGTTCAAGTGAAACATTCCATAGAAACCAACTAAAACGTCAAAAAGAAAAATACAGAAGTAGTAATATCTATTCTCTATCCTCTGTTTCAACAAATTCATATAATCACTCCTTTAAATGTGCATAATAAAAGCACCTAACTAAATTAATAATTAGGTGCTACATTTGTGTATCTAAATTCTTAGGAGCGTTATATTGTTGATTTTGTCTTTGCTGAGCATTAGCAATTGATTGCTTATTTAGCTCAACCAATTGATTATATTCATCCTGATTAATGAATCCATAATCTAGATAGAAACTGAAATCAACTTGAAACTCATATTCTGCTAATGGTTTTAGATCATTAAATGATGGGAACATTATTTATCACCTCCTTGTGATGATTGACTTTGTTTGTATTTAGCAAGTTCTGCATTGATTTGTGCTAATTGAGTCATATATGCAAGAGATTGTTTTTGCACATTTTGAATTTGTTGCTTTAAGTTATTATTGTCAGCATTTGCGTTATTTAATGCCGTTTGTAAATTAGCTTTATCAGTAGCAAGATCATCAATTGTTTTTTGCATATCTGTAATTTGTTTGCTCATACCTTCAAGTTGAAGTTTAACACTTTGAGCATCCTTTTCCGCTTGAGATAACGGTATTTGATTTGGTACGATTAATACTCCATTATCATCAACGTAACATTTATTTGGTCTTGATAATGCAGCAATTGCTTGGTCATTTGTTAATCCCTCAATGCTTGTATATCCGTCCAATGCTTCTGTTGATGAACCTGATAAGTATGGTTTATCAGTATCTGAAACTTTTACATAAATTTTCATTTTTTAATGCTCCTTTATTTAATTTAGTAGATTGATTTAAAACCTGTGTTACCCCAACTATTGCAAGTTTGAACCCAACAATTGTTGGTATTGTTATAAATGAATTGTTGGACTACTCCTCCACCGGCGTCAATTACAACATAGTTTCCCCACAATTTTTGGTTTTTCCAATCAATATATTGTTTACCTGCTAAGTTGTAAATACCGGGGGTTTGCACTTTATATAAATAGTCTTCGGTAATATCACCCATAAATCTTAAACCTTGGTAAGCTGTAGCTTGAGCTTGACCTGCTAACCCGTTAGCTTTAGATGCAATGGTACTGGCATCACTGATTGCTTGTCCTAGGTCGGTGATTGTTGCATTGATTTGGTCGATTGCACTAGTTGTGGCCAATGTTTTCCAATCATTTTTCCAAGTGTTTGTGGCAGTACGGAAGTAAACACTATCAGTGATGATGTATTGAGTTTGCTGTAAGTTTCCTATCAACAATACAATTCCATATGGATTTTTAAGATTTATTGGAGCATTTTTCGGAATTTGTCCTGCTAATTCATATATTGAATAATAATCCGTTGCAATCAATTGGTTTAAATCGTCCGTTGATTTTAAAACACCAACAAATTGCATTGTTTTACTAATATCATTATTAATATCATTAATTTTTTCATTGAATGTATTAGTCAAATTTGTACTTAGATTGGTTAAGTCAGCTTTCTTTGCAAATCCTAAATTAACCATTGTTCCATCAATATCTTTTTTAGCAAGATATACATCATCTTTAACCGTTAAATTAACTTGTTGTGAACTACTAAATCCAACAGTAATTGAAACACTTAATTTAACAGGTGTCCCTGTATCTTTTTCAATAACAAATGGATCAACTGCTTTTGATACTGATAATAAAGTTCTTTCAGATGAACCATCATAATATCCAAATAAACCAACTAGCATTGCAGGATAATTGTTAGTGTTTCCTGTATTTGAGATAACTGATGTAGCAGTAAAAGAATTATCATTTTGAGATACGTTGTTGATATCAAAGGACATCCCATTACTGAAATCTTGAGCAGTCATTGAATCAATGGTTTTATTGCTTGGTACATCAGTATTTAAAATAATAATTTTGTCTAGAACTGCTGATTTTTTATTAGCAACCAAACCAGACAAAAAAGAGCTACCATTACTGGTAACTACTGCGCCATTATATTTCATTTTTTCCTCCTAAATACTTATTTCCTTACTAATAGATATTTGTCCACCAGTAAAGAGTTGACCGCTACTATTAACAGCAAAACCAATCTGATTGATTGTATATCCTGTTGCCGTAGCATTTTTTAATTCTTTAACTAAATATGGAATCAAATTAGCATGTTGAATCGTATTAATATCAATACCCTTGATTTCAACCGTGTTAACTAATCCATCATTTAATCGCCCATTTGAATAAACTCTTGAGTTATCTAAATGAACGTCTGTTGGCTGACAACCTAATAGGTTACTAGTAATACTAATTAAGTCTTTTATGCTACCTTTTGACCTGCTAGCATAAATGTGCGACTTAATTAAAAATCTGTAGGTATCATCATCTAACCCATTACGATTTAAGTCGTAGTTATCTCCAATATCATCTAATTCCAAGCCATGAGCATAATTAATATCATGTGCTTTGTCTTGTTCATCAAGATTTAAAGATGAATTAAAGTAAATACCATCAATAGACTTAATAAACTTGTCGAAGTTACTACCTTTAGAAATGTTAAATCCAGACATGTTTTTAATATTGTCTTTATGGTAATCATAGAAGTTTGTACCATTTTGTAATGTGTCGTTGTCATTAGCCATGAGTAATCACATCCACATCATCATTCCTAGTTAGTGCAAATTCAAAGTTAGCCAGTTGTAAATCGTTTGAAGTATATGATGATCCATCTGTACTAATTTCAATTGAATTAACTTGTTTTATACCAATTAATTGATATAGATAAGGATATAGTTTATTTAGAATAACTTTATCTCCCATTTCAAAATTAGATAGATAATCCTGAACAGATTGCTTAACAGCATCTTCATCAAATCCTTCGCCAGTTGTAATATCAATTTTGAATGAAATTGTTTTTTGTTGCGCTCGATCAAAGTTAACAACAATATCATTACCATATACATTTACATGTTTAGTAATAGAGCCTACAGTTGTTGCACCACCAGCCAATACATCAGCTAATTTATTAGCAATATCATCATCAGTACCACCAACTACATAAATATGAATTGTATTAGCTGGATTACCATGTTCATCTGTTGTCTTAGATTGATTATTCTGAATAGTTACACTAGTAACACCATTTACATTAATCAATGCTGTCCTAATTCCACCAACTGTTGGATTTTCTGGAGAATATTGATTAATTGTTCCACGATTACGAAAATCATAGTCACTTTCCAAGTCAGCACCACCTGATGCCTGCATTGGATTATCTACGCTTTCAATTTCATCAACTGGATTAGCTTGATTAATAATCGTATGTGCATCTACATTTGTTGAAGCTGACGCTTCTTGTGAATGAACAATAACAGTAGCATTACCATTCTGATCTATTTGAACATCATCATCTGATAAAAATGAATCGCCTTTATCGGTAATGAATTCGGTTTGAGCAGGAATTAAATAACCAGAAGTACCAGTTATATTTAATGTAGCTTCTGCATATTGTGCTTGATGTCGTTGAATTCCTAATGAAGTTCCTAATCTATCCATTGAAACTCCAGAAGCAGTTAACCAGAAATTGTTATCATAGACGTTTTGAGCAACATTATCGCATTCAACAATTCTGTTAGCCAACATCTGTGCAATTCTTCCCATTGCTGAACCATCAGAAACATCAGT
>NZ_JAPDKO010000043.1:0-4600 GCF_030398685.1 Apilactobacillus sp. EABW-1NA | reverse complement strand
ATATATATCTTATTACAACAATTATCGTATAAAACAAAAACTGGGAGGAATGTCACCGGTTGAATACCGGATCAATTCCTCCCAGAAAATAGCATAACCATCTTCCAATTTTAGGGGTTCAGGTCACAGTCCTTTTTTATTACTTAGAAGTAGTTGTATTAGTATTTCCAGTATCTTTTTCTTGGTTATTGTTGGTAGTGTTTGAATTTGTGTTGTTAGTTGTAGTTTGCTTTGGTGTATATACTTCACGATACAACCAACCTTCAAGAGAACTTGCATATACGTAAACCTTGTAGTTACTTTGCTTTGGATTGTATTGGAACCATTGATCACCATTTGAAGGTGTATAAGTTTTTGGAAGAATTACACGACTATCACCAGGGTTGTATAGTGATTGTAGTCCAGTGTTTCCGTTAGCTAGTTTTAATACTAAAGTGTTTGATGTGATGGCATAAGGTTGGTTGTTGTTGATTGTAACCTTGTAACTCTTACCACCTATTACAAGCATTTCGTTTGAATCGTCAATCTTCATTGCCTTCACTGAATCACCAAATTTAAGAACGGTCTTACCTGTGCTGATTGGTGCGTTCAATGCATAGTAAGCATCGTTAGCAGCCTTAGTGCTTAAGTCGTTGGTAGGAACAGTCTTCTTACTGGTAGTGTAAACAGGAACGCGTTTAATCCAGTTTGATTTAGTGGTCTTAGTAATCCAGATACCGTTCTTGATTTCAGGAACGCTTCCACCGATTAACATCCATTGACCGTTATTTAATTTTCTAACTAAAATAACTTGGTTTTTAGCAATGGTGCTCTTTTTTATGATCTTCTTGGATTGGATGGTGTTGTTCTTAACAGCGTATCCGTAAACAGTGGTCTTCTTGGTAACAGCGTATAAAGGAACGTTTTTGTTAGTGTTAACAGTTGCCTTAGTAGTTTTCTTAGCAACTCGTTTCATCCAAGTAGTCTTGGCTTGGCTAGTTGTTAAAACAGTGTTCTTAGGAGTCTTAACACCCGTAATTTTCCAAACGTTTCCCTTCACGTGCGTGACAGAGATTTTGGCTCCTTTTTTGATGTGAACCTTTTTTAGAACTTTCTTAGAGATGTTCTTTTTAACTACCTTGTGTTCAGTTGCCACAATTTTCTTAGTGGTGGTAACGACACGAGCTTGGTTCCAGTAGCTGGAAGATTTGCTGGGTAGTGAGCTGGCATTGGCTGCAACAGCAGGTGTGGCGATTAGGACAGCACCAGCTAAAGCGGTCATGATGCTTTTTTGAAACTTCATGTATGAATCCTTCTTTCAAAATAAATATTATGACTATCTTAACTTATAATTAGACTTTTTTCTACATTTTCAGAAGATTGTAATCTTTTTAATTATTTCGGGTTACATTTGTAGACAAAGGCAAGTCGATTTGATATATTCTTATCAAGCAAGATTATTTAATGTAAAACATATTTTATAAGGGGTGCCAAATAATGAAGAAAAGAAACATTATGACTTCACTTTCAGTTGCTGCTTTATCACTTTCACTACTATCAGGAGTGGCTGTAAGTGCTGACTCAATGGGTCACATGCACGACATGTCATCAATGAAGATGGAAAAGAAGACTACTAAGAAGTCTACCAAGAAATCATCAATGAAGATGGCTAAGAAGTCAGCAAAGAAGAATACTGTCAAGAAATCAACTATGAAGATGACTAAAAAATCTTCAAATAAGATGAACATGAAACACTCAATGATGAGTGGCATGATGATGGATGGTTTAGAAATGAACATGAACTCTAAACTACCAAAGGGCTTGAAGAAAGCTACTCATGCTAAATTCCATGTTGGCCAAAAGGTAACGCTAAAGGCTAAGCACATGGAAGGTATGTACAACGCTAAGGCAACTGTTGCCGGTGTATACAAGACTGACCTATATGAAATTGACTTTATGCCAACAAACGGTGGCAAGATGGTTAAGAACCACAAGTGGGTAGTAGCTAGCGAACTAAAAGCAAAGGGTGCACTAAAAGCTGGTAAGAAGGTTACTGTTTTAGCTGATCACATGTACGATATGAAGGGTGCGAAGGGTAAGATTGTTAAGGTTCACAAAGGACCTGCTTACGTAGTAACTTTCAAAGATACTAAGACTAAGATGGTTATGAAGAACCACAAGTGGTTAACTCAACAAGAACTAAAAGCAATTAAGTAACAATCAAAAAAGACCTGACAAACGTCAGGTCTTTTTATTTTATAGTAAAGATTTAATGCCAAGTAGGACTAACATGATTCCGATAAATGGTTTTAGGTACTTACTGATTGAGCTCTTGGCAAGACCACTTGCTAGCATTGGAGCAACAATGGCACCGACGATGGCACCGGCGGTTAGTGGCAAACTGGCATGCCAGTCGATTGATCCACCCGCTAAGTGGAATAACATACCAACGGTGGACATGAATGCCAATACGTATGTTGATGTGGCAGTTGCGTTGAAGGTTTCAAGCCCTAGAATGAATAGTCCGGCGGTGATGACCGCGCCACCACTCATTCCGGCAACTCCGACCATTAGACCGGCTAAACATCCGTATATGGATGCTTTTATTCGGTCATTTCCGTTATTATCGATGGCTGCTTCAGAAACCGTTTTGGTCTTTTTTAGCATGTTAACACCTAGGATAATCATGATTAAACCGATGATCCATTTGTAGAATGAATCAGGGATGAAATGGGATAGGATGGAACCAACGACTACTGATGGAAGTGCGGCAATTAGCATTTGGTTTCCGATTTTGACATCAATTTTTCCTTGTCGGTAGTAACTAATTGCTCCGATGATTAATGGTGGCAAACTAGTTACTAATGATGTAGATGCTGCGTTGGCTGCGTTTAGACCGATGACACCAGTTAGAATTCCTAGATAGATGGCACCGCCACCACCACCTAATAGGATAGTTAGCATTCCAACAACGACCCCGAAGACGACTAAAAAGATAATACTAGACATAATAATAATCCTCTCTATTTACGTTAATTGCTTTTTTATCATTTATTAATTACAATATGTAATTATAGCATTCAATATGTAATTATCAATTTATATGTTTGGGGGGCATCGATGTGAGAACAGCAACGATTTCAAAAAAAGACATTATCAAGACCGCAATCATCATGATTGAAAGAGGAGATAAAATCACGTTTTCCACCATTTCTAGGAAGATGAAGATTACTTCTCAATCGTTATATAACTATTTTAAGAACCAAAAGGAATTAGAGTACGCGATTGTTGGGACCGTCATTTCATCAGCTTGTACAATTGCCCAAGAAAAGACGTTTGGCAAGAGTGGTCATGATGGCGTCATCACACTAGCACTAACGTTTAGAAAGATGGGAGTAAGACACATCAACTTGGCTCAATTTGTGATTTCACATCACCGTACTAATCAATATAAGATTGTTACAGATGCCTTTAACGAGTTGAAAATATTGATTGATCGCATGCTTGAAAGTTACATTGAATCAGATAAGTTACTAAAGGCCAGTCGACTAATCAGAAGCCTGGTGGTTGGTGACATTTTAAACGTCGGAACCGGTTGGTTTAAGAGTCCTGAAGTGAGGTCGGAATCCAGCTTTACTGAAATGCTCAATATTAGTTTAAATGCTCTAAAGAATTCTTAATTCTACGATTTAATTTGAAAAATCAATTTATTTTTTAAGTAATTTGGATTATATTTGTTATTATATATTCAGAGTGTTTTTTAGAAAGGATACATAATAATGAAAAAATTTACCGGTTGGGTAAAGCATTGGTACAGATATAAGACTGATGAACCATACATTATTGCTACTGCAATCATTGGCGCATTATGTCTTTTAGGATCAATTGCTTTAGATCACAAAAAAAGATTTTACATGTACGTTTTAATCCTAATTTTAATTGCGATTTGGGCACTATTTAGAAGTGTTACCTTTAAGAAGAACTTTGTTCGTCAATTCGTTGATGAAAACAAGTTTGAAGGCAAGGATAAGGGATTAGATTTAGGTACAGGAACAGGTTACGCTTTAATCAAGCTAGCCCGTGATACTAAGCTAAACAAAGTTTATGGTGTCGAAGATAAGTATCAATACACCATTAAACGCCTTGAAAAAAATGCATACTTAGAAAACGTTAAAGACCGTATTGAAATTACCACTGCAGATATCGAAAACCTACCATTCGATGACAAGGAATTCGACGTTATCACTGCTATCTCTGCAAATGGTAACCAATTGAGTACTCCTAAGAAGTCAGTTTACACTGATATTGCTTTTGAAATCGCCCGTGTAATTGCTGATAAGGGAACTATCTTTATGGTAAACACTCCTCGTATGACAAAGAAATATGCCAACGAGTTTGAAAACAGAGGACTAAAAGTTGAATACATGCACAGAAGATTCGAACGTTTCTTCTTCCTACGTGCAATCAAAGTTACCAACAAATAAAAAAAGCCGACTGAACTGAACCCCTTGAGTTGGAGAAATCTAACCTAAGGGGTTCTTTTATGTTTTCTAAAGAATTAAAATTAGCTGCCATTAAAGATTATTATAATGGTTTAGGATTTACAAAAATTATTAATAAG
>NZ_JAPDKO010000042.1:0-4621 GCF_030398685.1 Apilactobacillus sp. EABW-1NA | reverse complement strand
TATTAATAATTTTTGTAAATCCTAAACCATTATAATAATCTTTAATGGCAGCTAATTTTAATTCTTTAGAAAACATAAAAGAACCCCTTAGGTTAGATTTCTCCAACTCAAGGGGTTCAGTTCAAAGGCATCAATCGATGCCTTCTTTTTGTTTTGCTTATTTTTCGTAAATTTTGACAAGGCCTTGGGTTCCGTCATCACCTAATTGATAATCATTCACCATCTTGTCATATAGTTGTTTAGCTAGTTTAGTAGCTGGTAAGTCAATGTGCATTTCTTCAGCGCCTTGTAAGGCAATTCTTAAGTCCTTCAAGAAGTGCTTAGCTGAAAAGCCTGGCTTAAAATCACCCTTCAATACACGTGGGCCATAGTTATCTAGACTCCAGTTGTCAGCACTACCACTTGAAACAGTGTCCATCATTGAAGCTAAGTCCAATCCGGCAGCCTTACCGTATTCGTACATTTCGACCATCCCAGTCATAGTACCGGCAATCATGATTTGGTTTGCCATCTTAGTATGTTGACCCTTACCGGCACCGCCAAATAGTTTCACTTGGCCGCCCATAGTATCTAGAATTGGTTTGACCTTATCAAAGGTTTCTTGATTACCACCGACCATGATGGTTAAGGTACCATTCTTGGCACCGACGTCACCACCGGATACTGGTGCATCCAATGTTTCGATACCCTTCTTTTGTCCTTCAGCAAAGATTTCTTCGTCTAATTTTGGTGTTGAAGTAGTTGAATCAATCAAGATAGTGTCTGAATCTGCACCCTTAAATAATCCGTTATCACCAAAGTAAATTTCTTTTACATCATCAGGGAAACCAGCAATTGTGATCACAACATCTGAAGATTGAGCAATTTGTTCAGGCGTATCTAACCACTTAGCTCCGTTATCGATTACGCTTTGTGCGTGCGCCTTGGTACGGTTAAATACGTTTACCTCATATCCAGCTTTCAATAAATTATTAATCATTGAGGAACCCATTACACCGGTTCCGATAAATCCAATTGTCATGTTTCATCCCTCCTTAAATAAAACACTATAGCTATTTATCGATATCTTCAAACATTTAGCTTAATTCCTATCAGGTCCAATATTTGTTATAATAGATATGTAAATCTTTTTTCCGAATGGAGGATTATTATTATGAATAATGGTGACAATGACAACCGTATTCGTAAATATACTTTCGATGATACATTTATGAACTCCGAAAATAATCAGTCAAATTCAAATCACATTTGGCCAATTATTATCTTTATCGTCGTTGTGGCAGCACTAATCTTAGGCGGGGTAAAAGCCGTTACCTACTTCACTAGCAGCCATGACAATCAAACCACTAAGATGACTCAATCAAGTAATCAAAGTAGTTCAAGTACGGATGAATCAAACACATCCGAACAAAGTAAGAATAACCAAAATAAGAGTAACCCATCAAATCAATCAAAGAAGAAAACTATGTTTGATGGTACTCACATCTTCAGTTCCGTTGCTGATGCGCAAAACTACGCTAAGGCAACACAAAGTCAATGGATTCAGGCTGGTTATCAAACCTATACCGTTTCAGCCGATTCACAAGGTTATTACATCTTAAAATTCGTTAGATAGGAGGAATATTCATGAAAGTAAACGTTAAGTTAGACAACAACCGTCTACCAGACAAGTACACTCGTCATGCAGCTGAGGAATTTAAGCAAAACGATTTTCCAGTCGTATCATTTCCCTTCTCAATTGAGGATGTGCCTGCCGACACCAAGGAAATCGCCTTTGCGCTAACCGATTTAGATTCAATTCCCGTATGTGGTTTTGAATGGATTCACTGGTTAGTCGCTGGGCTAGATGGTAAGGACGTGGTGGTTCCTGAAAACGCCAGTCAAGAAAATCCATTACATTGGGCTCAAGGTAACAACAGTTCAGCCGGTCACATCTATAACCTAGGTGATCAACCTATCAGTCATAAGTACATGGGCCCTAAACCACCAAGTGGTGTTCATGACTACACATTGACAGTTTATGCGTTAGACCAAAAACTAAACTTCAAGGATGGCTTCTGGTACAACGAACTACTTCATAACATTGATGGTCACATTATCGAACAAGTAAAAGTCGATTTACCTGTTGAAAACTAATAAAAAAGCGCTGCCGATTTGGCAACGCTTTTTATTTTTATAGTCGAGCAATTCGTTGGGCTTCGTCTTCTAGTCTAAAACACAAGTCTAATGCGTCTTTTCTGAAGTCCTCAACAAAGCTTTCTCCATTTGATTTAAATTCAGCAATTTGACGACCACTAATACCGGTAACTGTGAAAGTTACTCCATCATCAGCAAGCTTAGAAGTGTCGTAGTGACCTTCTTCTGCTTCTTCTAGGTAATCTTGGAATAAATCTGCAACCGCTTGGAAAATTACTTCTTCTTCGGTTACCTTGTGTCCGTCGATTAACATACGAGCCATCTTTAATTTTACTTCGTCCATGTTTTCTGGAATTAATTCACTCATTATTAACACCATCCTTAGCTATTATTTTATCATAATCCATAATCATTTTTAGAAAATAATGCGTTAAAAATGAAATCACTTTTTCAATCATGTTATTATCTTATTATAAAGGAGTGTTCGAAATGAAAATCGGAATTATCGGTGCAGGCCCTCGTGGTCTGTTAATGCTTAACAATTTGATTCAAAACTTTGAATCATCTGATCATGACAATTTAACAATTCATCTTTTCGACCGTGCCGTTGCAGGTGGCCGTGTCTGGAAAGTCAAACAACCAATTAGTCTAATTATGAATACCCCTGCCAATGAACTTTCATTATTCGATGATGGACAAGAAGACGCACTAAGTGTCTCAGAATGGTGCCAATCAGATATCTCAAACAAATTTATCAACAGTCTCGATGTTGATAACAAAGACGAGTTACTAACAGCTGTCGATAAGATTAACGACAGAAGTTACGTGCCTCGTGCCATTTGCGGTGCATACTGCCAATGGTTCTTCCAACAATTAGTTGAACAAATCAAGGACAATGACAGCATCAACTTGGATGTTCACTTCAACCAAAATGTGGATAACGTCGAAAAGGTCAAGGACGATTCTTTCGTCGTATCTGTGGGTGATGTGGATTACCCTGTTGATAAGCTAGTATTCAGTCTAGGTCAACAAGAAAACAAGTTAACCAAAGACCAAGAATCACTGCAAAAATACGCTAAGGACTACGGTCTAACCTACATTCTACCCGGTGAAGCTGATGAGGCAGACTTATCAACAATCACCAGTAATCAAAATGTGATTATCCGTGGAATGGGTCTTAGTTTTAATGACTTCGTATCCCGTCTAACCGAAGGTCGCGGTGGATACTTTACCGACAACGGTGACGACACCTTAACCTACCACGCCTCAGGTGATGAACCTACTATTTACGCTGGTTCTAGACGTGGGGTACCTTACTATCCTAAGGCAATTAGTCAAAAGGCATTCAATGAAAACTATCCAGCAGTCTTTTTAACCAACGAAAATGTGGATAAACATCTAAAGGATGGTCACATTTCCTTTGAAGATTTCCACATGTTATTAAGATTGGACATTGAATATCGTTACTACAGCTTCTTATTCAGTCTAAAACATCCCGAAATTGATGTTGAAGACTTCCAAAAGAAGTTCATAGAAACTGACAACCACAACGTTTTAATCGGTAGTTACCACCTACCAACTGAAGAAGTCTTTGATTGGGATAAGATTTTAAACCCAGTCGCTGGCGTAAAGATATCCACACTGGATAACTATCAAAAACACATCAAGACTTGGTTAAAAGAAATGATTGACGACGCCCTACTAGGCTCTAAGACCGGTCCTGTCATCGGTTCACTAGAAATGTTACGTGATCTTCGTGACAACATTCGTTACATCTTATCCAATCACTTATTCACAAACGATGATTTAGTGCACAAGTACCTAGGACGTTTCTCTTCTGACATGAAGTTCCTATCCCAAGGTGCTCCAGCAATTCGAAGCCAAGAAATTTTAGCATTGATGGATGCTGGTATCGTCAAGATTATCGGTCCTCAAATGCAAGTCATCGGTGCCAACCACAAGTTCATCACCCGTTCAGCATTCTACGGTGAAGAAATTATCCACGGTGATGCTTTAATCGAAGCACGTACCAATGCTCCTGTTACCAAGGTTTCCGCAAACCCTGTTATCACTAGCATGATGGACAAAGGCTTAATCAAGCCACTTCCAATCACCTTATCTGATGGTGAAACAGTGGATAACTCATCTGTGGATATCGATATTAAGACTGATCAAGTGGTCGGCCAACCAAACTTATACACATGGGGATTAAATACCGAAGGATTATACTTCGTTACCTCAGCCATTCCTCGACCAGGTGTAAATGATTCAATCCTACGTGCCGGAGACGATATCGCAAAAGGGCTATTAGACATCCCTGTTGAAAACCCAACCATTTACATGTAAACAAAAAGGCCATTGACCTGAACCCCTAAAATTGGAAGATGGTTATGCTATTTTCTGGGAGGAATTGATCCGGTATTCAACCGGTGACATTCCTCCCAGTTTTTGTTTTATACGATAATTGTTGTAATAAGATATATAT
>NZ_JAPDKO010000041.1:0-5023 GCF_030398685.1 Apilactobacillus sp. EABW-1NA | reverse complement strand
ATGCTTCAGCAGTTTAATCTTAATTAAAAAATAAGGGGAAATTATCATGGCAGAATTCTTAAATTCAGAAAGTTCAGAAATTCAATCAAGTTCAGCAGAAGTACAATCATCTGCTGTTGCAGAAAGTGCGGTTGCATCAAGTTCAGCATCTACTGATGTTGATACTTCACACATGCCTTTGGAAAAACGCACAAAGGTAACTGATGTTGATAGTCGTACTCGTGATTTAGAAATCACTGAAAAAGACGGAACAAAGATTAAAGTTCAAATCACATCACCTTCACTTCGTGATGCAGAAACTATTGACGCTAAGCGTTCAGTAGTTGTTGAAGAAGATGGAGAAACTTCCATTGTTCTAACACCTGCTAAGTTCCACGAAGCATTATTTAAGATGTTCAACAACAACTCATTACTAATCAACGACAAGGTTACTGATGATGTAATTGGTTGGGACTTCTTTGAACAACATGCAAAGGAAACTTACCACTGGTTCATGGATCAAGCTGAAACGTTTCTTACAGATTAGTTTAAAGACTTTATCTGAAAGAGCCGTAAAGTTCTACATCAATAATGACAGTAATGCCAATATTATGTGGAATGCATTTATTAATGGAGCAACTACTATTGATGCTGAAAAGATATCAAATATGAATGCTCCAGAGTTGTCTGTGTTTGTATATGCAATGAAAAAGAGAATTGAAAGTCAAAGAAATCTATATAGCGGTATGTTAGGAGGTGTTTAGATGGCTGATGTATCAAGAAGAGCGACAATTGAGATTCCGGTTAAGGTAGACCAGAAAGCAATTGATTCTTTTAATAAAGCACTAACTAAGATGACCAAGTCTGGCGGTAATGTTCAAAAGACAATGAATGGTTTATCAAAACAACTTGATAGCTTTACAAAATCATCATCTGATTTTGCAAAGAATTATAAGAGTACATTTGATAAAGTTAGCGAATCGAATAAACAAGCACTTGAATCAAGCAGAAAGTTTACCAATCAAGCAGTATCTGGAAATAACAGAGTTACCAAGTCGATTGAAAAGATGAAAGCAATTGATGATAGCGCAACAAAGTCATCAACATCTAACACCAATACACGTACTGATAACAATAATAGATTATCTAGATCACAATCTAAGTTAACTCAAACAGCAAGCTTATCAGTAGCCAAATTTAAACGTTTAAATGACGTTGGAGATAAGTTCTTAACAATTGGTAAATCAATGAGTCTTGTAACACTGGGACTTGGAGGAGCATTTATCAGTGGTGCTAAAAAAGCAGTTTCACTACAAAATGAATATGTAAAAATTAAGAACTTAGCCGTTACTGGTGGTGAAGCACAAGTTGAGGCTCAACGTAACGTTAATAAGATGCGTAAACTTGGTACTGATCTATCATTGCAATATGGTGTATCACAAGAAAAGATTGGTGCAGGATATGAAGAATTGATTAGACGTGGTTATTCAACTAACCAAACTCTAGCAACTCAAAAACAATTCCTACAAGCGTCAATTGCTTCTGGAGATGACTATACAGATGTTGTTCATAATGCCACTGCTGCTATTGAATCATTTGGTCTAAAGACTAATAATTCAAATCAAATGGCGGCTAATACTAAAACGGTATTAAACCAAATGGCATATGCTGCTGATTTAACTGCTACTGACTTTAGTGGAATGGGTGAAGCACTTAAATACGTTGGTGCAACAGCTCATAATGCTAATCAATCAATTGCTGAAACATCTAGTGCAATTGGTATCCTAAGTAATAATGGTATCGATGCGAGCCAAGCAGGTACTGGACTAAGACAGGTATTAAGTAGATTGGTTGCTCCTAAAAAGGGAGCATCTCAAAACGTGTTAAAGCAACTCGGATTATCTGCACAAGATTTTAGGGATGCTAAAGGAAACTTATTACCATTGCAAGATGTATTTAGTAAATTGAATGACAAGATGAAAGGAATGTCTAGTACAGATAGAGGTGCTATTTTTAATGCATTGTTCGGACAAACTGGACAACAAGCAGCAACCATCTTGTCAAACAATGTTAAGCAGTTAAAAGAGTTAAATGGACAAGTTGAAAAATCACAAAACCAGAATCATGGTAAGGGATATATAGCTGAGTTATCTGCTAAGAATGCTCAAACTGCTCAAGTTCAAATGAACAAGTTTAAAGAAGCAATGAGTCAGTTAAATATAACCTTTGCAAATGAATTATTACCAACGTTTACTAAAGTTGCTAATGGAATGAGTAATTTGATTGCTAAATTAGCAGCTGCACCAGGATGGTTAAAGAAAATCGTTGCATATGGAACAGTATTCGTAGCAGGCGTTGCACCTATTTCATTTATTATTGGATCACTTACAAAGGGTTTCGGTGCTATCGGATTAGCAATTGGGAAACTACGTAAGATGTTCACTGAACCTGTTTCTAAAACTATGGGTAATTCTATGGTTCAAGAATCAGGAAAGATGAGAACTGCTAGTGAAATTGCAGGTTCTGGTAATTCATCAAGTGAATTAGGTGATGGCTTACAAATGTCACGAGTTGAACGTAATGGTAGAAATATCAGCAAGATGACTAAATTTAAATCAATCTTTGGCGGTGTTGAAAAGACAGGAACTCGATTTGGTAAGGTTGGTAGTTTTGCTAAAATTGGTGGAACTGTTGCTCAAGATGCTACAAGAGTTGGCAGATTTGGTGGATTAACTCGTGGATTAGGAATGTTAGGTTCAAAAATACCATATCTTGATATTGCTGTCGCAGGTAGTCAGTTAATTGGTATGAACCATAAGAATGCAGGATCTAAAATTGGTTCAGCGGGTGGAATGCTCGGTGGAACACTTGGAGGTTCAGCATTAGGTGCTTCTATTGGTTCAGTTGTTCCAGGAATTGGAACTGCTGTCGGTGGATTTGCAGGTGGAGCTATTGGTGGCATTGCTGGTAGTTCTGCAGGTAAGTGGATTGGAAAGAAAATTCAAGCATCAATTCCTAACTTGAAAAAGTTGTTTCCAAAGGGAGCATTTAAACCATTTACAAGTGCATGGAATGCTGCTAAAAGTACTTTTAAATCAATTAAGAATACATTTAGCGGAACATTTAAAGCTATTAAAAAATCATTTAAGCCAGTTACTGATGGTTGGAATTATATGATGAAAGCTTTCCAATCAAAACAAGGTAAAAAGAACATTAATAGCCTTGTAAGTGTGTTCAAGTATCTATACAACCAAGCAAAGCCAATTTTTAAAGGCTTGTCTGTTGTATTTAAAGCAGCAATGAGCATTATTAAAGCAGTTGCAAAAGGTGTAGGAGCATTCCTAAAGAGCCTATTTAAAGGTGTCTTTAAAATTATTGGAAATGTATTTAAAGCATTTGCTGATGTATTTACAGGAAATTGGAAACATCTCGGTAAAGACCTTAAAGGTATCGTTGGCGGAGTTGTTGATATCCTAAAAGCGCCATTTAAAGGACTAGGTGCTTTCTTTGGAAGTATCTGGAAAGATATAAAGGGAGCATTTACATCTGGTTTAAACAGTGTAATTGGGTTCTTAAATGGTGGTATTAACGGTATTAATAAGCTATTAAGTTATGTAGGTGGTTCAGGTCATACAATTCCAACTATTAAATTTGCTTCTGGAACTTCTGGTTCAAAGCAAATTACAAAAGGCACACATGCTATGTTAAATGATGGTCATGATAGCCCAGAAACTGGTAACAAAGAACTCGCAATTCTACCTAACGGGAAAGCATTTATACCACAACAACGTAACTGGACTGGTTGGTTGCCTGCAGGAACTCAAATCTTAAATGCTAAGGAAACTAAGGCTTTTATGAATTCACAAGGCATTGAACACTATGCCGGTGGAGGTATTATTGGTGGAATTGAAAGTTTCGCTAGTTCAGCAGGTAAGAAAGTTAAATCTTTTGCAGGTTCTGCAGTTAAGGTAGCTAAATCAATTGGTGGAAAAGTTGTTGATGATGCCGAGGCTATTGGTAATGCAATTGCTCATCCTATCAAAACTGTTATGAGTATGTTTGGTGGCTTTACTAGTAAAATTCCAATAATCAGTGATTTTGGTGGTGGAATTATTAATAAAGCTAAGGATCTAATTGCTAGTTGGTTTAAAAAACAAACTGACGATGGTGGTAGTTCTAACCCAGGCGGTTCTGGCGTCCAAAGATGGAAACCATCTGTAATTAAAGCTTTAAGTGCTTTAGGATTGAGCACATCAGGCGATATGGTAAATAGGGTATTGAGACAAATCAATACAGAGTCTGGTGGTAATCCTAATGCAGTTGGTGGTACGGATGGACTATCTGATGGTAGAGCAATGGGGTTAATGCAAGTTAAACCTGGAACTTTTGCAGCTTATGGTAAGCCAGGATTAGGTGGTTGGAATAATGGATATGCATCTATTTATGCAGGTCTAAATTATGCCAGACACCGTTATGGAGATAGCTTAAGCTTCTTAGGTAATGGACATGGATATGCAAATGGTGGTTGGAGTTCTCAACCTGCTGTATTTGGAGAATATCCAGGACAACCCGAAGTAGCAATTAATCCAAAACGAAAATCAGCAGATAGATTAATTATGGAGGCAATTAGTGCAAGAGCTAAGTCAGATGGAACATCACCATTTGCTAAGTTAATGCAAAGTAAATCTGAAAAGACTAAACGTAATGGATTAGTTTCAATGGCTAATTCATTGATTAGTAAGTCAAGTCGTGGATTACAACAGCCACAAATTAATATGAATGTTGAAATCAATATTAATGGTAATGCTGATTCAGCAACCATTAATCAATTACCAAGCAAGTTACAACAAGCTGTAGAGCAAGCTGTACAACGCATGGCACATAATGCACTTGGGAAAATATAGAAAAGGAGCTAGTTGGGAACTGAAGTTATAATATTGAACAGATAAATAAAAGCACTTTCGATAAAATGATTATTTTAATTTGATAAAATAACATAATTCGGAGGTGTTTTTTGTATGGCTAATAATAGATATTCATATGA
>NZ_JAPDKO010000040.1:0-5998 GCF_030398685.1 Apilactobacillus sp. EABW-1NA | reverse complement strand
AATATATATCTTATTACAACAATTATCGTATAAAACAAAAACTGGGAGGAATGTCACCGGTTGAATACCGGATCAATTCCTCCCAGAAAATAGCATAACCATCTTCCAATTTTAGGGGTTCAGGTCAAGTCTTTTTTTATTTATTTGGCGTTAGCCTTCATACTGTTCATCATTTGATTTAACTTCTTAGCTGAAGGTTTTTGACCCATTTGTAGCATCATTGCTCTTAATTGATCCTTGTTAATTGGGGGATTATCTTTAAGATATTTTTCCATGTACTTACGTGCCATGAAGAATCCACCGATCAAACCTACGATTAAAGCTAAAAGAATTAGGATAATCCATAAGAATGTTGACATAATTCTTCCTCCTCCCGTTAGTTACTATTATTAATTTTACACAACTTAATTATTAAATTCAAAAAAAGTTTTAATCGTCACGTAAACCTTTTTTACGTTGAACTTCCTTAACCTTTTCTGGTGTAACTTCTTTACCTTCTTTATTGAAAACTTGAACCATTTCAATTTGGCTTCTCATGTTTTCTTTAAAGCGTTTTAGGTATTGTTTTCTAAGGTCAGCTCTTTCAGCTTCTTCTTCCTTAGTCAATCCACTTTCCTTAGCTTTGTGTGCTAATTCATTAATACGTGGAATAAGTTTCTTTAAAATTGGATCTTCTGCTTCTGACATTTAATTATCTCCTTTGCGAACATTTGTTTTTATTTTCCCGTTATGCTATATTAAAGCTATTATATTACAAGAAACGGGGTATTTATGTGACTTTTTCAAAAGAAGAAAAGACTTCTAAACAATTAGCTATTTTAGAATTTATCTGGAAAAGAATCAATAGCCAAGGCTATCCTCCTACAGTAAGAGAAATAGGTGAAGCCGTTAATCTTTCATCCACATCAACCGTCCATGGTCATTTAAGTCGCCTTGAAAAGAAGGGGTTTATCGTTAAAAACCCTGCTAAACCAAGAGCACTTGAAATCACCGAAGATGGTCTTAAGAAAATTGGTGTTAATACACACCCTGGTGAAATCCCTGTTTTAGGTACCGTTGCTGCTGGTGAACCAATCCTAGCGGTTGAAGATACATCCGAATACTTCTCAATGCCTGACCAATACGAAAACTCAGATGATGTTTTCATGTTAGTCATTCAAGGTGAAAGTATGATCAACATCGGTATTTTAAACGGTGATAAAGTCATCGTTAAAAAGCAATCAACTGCTGAAAATGGTGATATCGTTATTGCAATGACTGATGAAAACGAAGTCACTTGCAAACGATTCTTCAAGGAATCTGATCACTATCGTTTACAACCTGAAAACGATAACTTAGCTCCAATCATATTGAATCAAGTATCAATCGTTGGTAAGGTTGTCGGATTATACCGTGACAGTATTTTTTAAAATACCTCACCTTCGTAGTGATATTCAGGCATTTCTTTGAAATCAAACTTTTCAACATCGGATACCTTTGTTAGATATGACTTAGATCCGTTTGATAACATCAAGTTAACAATCGCATCTTTTTCATGGAATAAAACAACTGGTTTATCAATTGCATAAGCGTACCCAATTTCGAAAGCTGTACCGCTGTCAACATTGTCGTCTACAAAGTCGATAATCGCGATAACGGCATCAGCTTTTTTTATTTCATCCACATCAAGTTGGAAAACATCTTTAGACCATTGGCTACTACCAATTTCTGCCCCGTCATTTACATTTGAGTTTCTTGGGCTAAAGTATTCTGAAACCGAAGGATTGTTATCCAATGCCTTTTCAATTCTTTGAATACGGTCAATTTGCTCATCATCAAAAAATGGTCCTGCTAAATATAATTTCATGTCAGTCTCCTACTTTCTTCCATAAATTCTTTGGTGGTCTTTTACCCCTTCAAGGAAAAATTCCGCCTTATCATTACTAGTATCCAACTTGATATCACCATCAGCGATTGGAATCCAGTTAGTAAAGATTTCTTCGTATTCTTCAACAGAAACTTGTTTTCTTGACTTCAAAGCATCATCTAATGACTTGGCTAATTCATCGTTTCTGAAGTTATCCTTTAGTTTCATTGGGAAGAATTCACCCTGTGCACCTGAACCATAACTGAATAACGCAATACGATCACCAGATTGTAAATCATCTGAGTTATTAATTAATGATAGGAAGTTCAAGTACAATGAACCGGTGTATAGGTTACCAACATTTTCGTTGTAGATTCGACCTAGTTCGAATTCTTTCTTCAAGTTAGCTTGTTGTTCTTCATCGGCTTCATCAATGATTGATCTTAGTGCCTTAATCCCCATCTTTGGATAAGGTAAATGGAATGTCATTGCCTTAAAATCAGAAATGGTTTGACCAGTGATTTCCTTATATTCATCCCATGTCTTCTTGAAGAAATCAACGTAAACATCGTTTGAATAATGACCATCAACAACGGCTTCTGTTCTGTACAATGGTCTCCAGAAGTCCATTACATCATCAGAATAGAATGTGCTTGGGCTATCGAATTCGGCAATTGAAGGATTGGCAGAAATTACCATGGCAACGGCACCCCCACCTTGAGTAACTTCACCAGGTGTCCTAATACCGTATCTAGCAATATCGGCACCAATTACTAGGGCTTGTCTTTCAGGATGGTTTTGCACATATTCTTTGGCCATTTGAAGACCAGCGGTTGCACCATAACAAGCTTGCTTGATTTCAAAAGCACGAGCTCGACGGTTTAAACCTAACATGTTTTGTAAGTAAATAGCGGCAGATTTGGAGTTATCTACCCCTGTTTCTGTTCCAAAAATAATTAAATCAATTTTTTTACGATTATCATCATCAATAATCTTGTTACAAGCATTTGCTGCCATTGTGACAACATCTTGGGTATTTGGAATTACAGCTTGTTTCTTTTGGCCAATTCCAATCAAATACTTGTTTGGGTCTTCGTTTCTAGCGTTAGCTAGATCGACCATATCTAAATACATATCTGATGAGTAAAAACTCATCTTGTCAATTCCAACATTCATAATGATAATCCACACTTTCATATAAATATTATTTTAATTGTACTATGAAACAACATTCTTCACAAAAGAAATAACAAAAAGGCGCACCGTTAAGTGCGTCTTTTTATTTTTCAAATTGCTTCTTTGCCTTTAAGAATGCATCAGCATAGTAGTAAGTTTTTTGGTAGGTTTGTTCACCTGTGTATTGGTTAGGATATTCACCCCAGATTGAGAATGCCGCTCCAATATTGTTCTTGCTCTTAGCAAGATTCTTCTTGGATTGGTCATTCCACATGCTCATCTTCCACTTCTTAAATTCGCTAGTCCAAATCTTCTTGGATTCTTTTGTGAATGAAGTAGGATCTGTAATCATGTATAGGTAGTAATTATTGTAGTTGATTGTCTTAAATCCGGCCTTGTTTAGTTCAGGCAAAGTGGCACGCATTCTGATGTTATCCTTACGGTCCTTACTTGAACTAACCTCACCAGTTAAACTCCAGTAATTAATCAAAATATCCTTGTGATACTTGTTTAAAACAGCTTTATGGAAACTATCATTCCACATTTCAAGTTTTAAATTATGTTGTTTAACGTAATCATCAATTGCATTAATGTATTTAACAGCAGCATTTTGATCACTACGATTATTGATGGTGATTTCATCGGCACCAACAATAATGTGGTATCCCTTTGGTAATAATCCAACGTATTCACTCAAAAGTTTCTTAGAAAAATCTAGAGTCACCTTCTTGTGGTAGTACATTTCGTTATAACCATCTTTGTTATCCAATTGTTTAGCTAACTTCTTACCAGCAGATGTGTATGAAAGAAGTTTAATGATTGATTGATCATGACCAGGAAGGTCAATTTCTGGAATAACTTCAATACCATTCATGTAACCATATTGAATGATATCTAATAATTGATCCTTGGTTAAAAACGCTCTCTTAGTCTTTTTGTTGTAGTAAACACCATTTTTTTCGTATGAGTTCTTAACGGTTTGACCCAAAGTAGAACTTTCAACACCATATCTTTCATTATCATTTAAGTGAAGTTGAAGATATGTACCGTGATCTTTTTTAAGTAAATTAATGTACTTCTTGATTGTTGATGGTGCGTAGTATGTTCTTGAACAATCCAATGACAAGCCAATGCGTTTGGTATTGTTATTAGTTGCTGCTAGGGTCTTTTTAGAAAGTGAACCCATTTGAACAAAAATCAAAATTAGAGCAAGGACTGCTCCTAGGATTAAATATCTTTTTTTCGGCATAATCACCACTCTTTTCTTTGCGATTATTATATTTTTTAGTATAGCATTAAAATTTCATAAATCTATCTATTTTCATATTTTGTAATCATTATGAAATAGTTACATGTTAATAATAATGTTTTAATCTTAAATCTAATTTAAATAGAAGATATATAGTTTAAATTGAAATACCTAAATAAAAAGCCCCCTACTATCTGTATAGTAAGGTGCTTTTTATTTTACATTTATGATCATGAAAGTATCAAAAGGAGAGTACAGGTATCGAGACCTATTTTTTATAAAACACAGTAACAACAGCATTCACATAGATTTAACATACACATATTTTTAAAATGACGTAGTTTTTGACGTAGTTTTAAAAATGGGGACGGTTATACATAATAGAATATACATATAATGGTAGAAACAAAAAAGCCTAGCAATCAAAATGACTGCTAGGCTTTTTATTATTCAACTTTCTTTACCCAGTCCTTATACGATGAAACATAGCCGACTGCGGTTTTAATTCTGTATCTATTGCCATCTTTGACAACAGTTCCGTAGAATTGTGAACCTTTGCCCCAGCGGACTCTGCGTTGGCTCGATAACTTTTGATCGTGGTATACATTCACGCCAGTTTCAGAATAGAATAAGCGTCCATCAGTAACGAATGCACTTGCCTTATTTGCAGGCGTTGCTGGTTTTACAACGCTGGTAAATCTTTCGCCGGTCAATGTTCCGTCAAAATCGTAAGACGCATCAACGTGCAAACCTTTGTAATTATCAGTAAATTGCCAAGCGTTGGAGTTATCTACGCCGGGTTGAGATGAACCATAACTAGCTACCCAAATATTTTTATCGGATAGTCTAGCATATGCAATCTTACCGCTGTTAAACCACGATGCACTACCGTAAACCACACGACACTTGTATCCATTTGCTTTAACAATCGATAAAAAGGTGTTGATTTGTGAAGTAATGTCACCATACAAAGATGGGTCTTCAACGTCAATTGCTAATGGTGTAGATGCATCCATCCCAAAAGCTTTAACCCATTTAATGAAGTAGTTAGCTTCAGCGGTTGGTGAACCTTGGTAATAGTGGTATAAACCGACCGTCTTAAATGTTTTTAAGCCATTCCCAACTTGATTACCTGATTTGGGGTTTAAATATGTTGTACCGTCAGTTAGCTTAACCATTAAACCGTTAATTCCATTAGACTTTAATTGATTCATGAAAGCTAAGCTATCTGATTGATAACTTGAAATATCAGAAATTGTTTTCCAAGCCATATTATTCACCTTCTTTAGTGTTTTGTTGTTGTTCTTGTTGTTGATCTATTTGTTGTTCTGCTTGTTCATTTTGAATAACTGATTTATCTTCAAATGCATCTGCATTAGGTGTTAATGCGTTTAATTCATCTTTTGTTAAATCTTCTGGAGCAGGGGTTGCGATAGGTTGCTTATCATTTAAGTAACCGTGTTGCTTCATGTATTGGTAAGCAGTTTCAACCACTGCATATAAATCATTACGCTTGACGTTAATCTTGTGTTCAGTTAAGAAAGCATACAACTTATCAACTGCTTTTTCTCTTCTATCTGAATTTGCTAAACCAACTTCATTAGCAATTGGTGCAACAATTTCTTTTGCTTCTTCCAAAATGTAAGCTGAACGACTAGCTAAATGATTTAGTTTTGTGTTCTTTGCTAATGATTTGAAATATGGTGTAAGCATGCTAACTACATAAA
>NZ_JAPDKO010000003.1:0-111932 GCF_030398685.1 Apilactobacillus sp. EABW-1NA | reverse complement strand
ATATATATCTTATTACAACAATTATCGTATAAAACAAAAACTGGGAGGAATGTCACCGGTTGAATACCGGATCAATTCCTCCCAGAAAATAGCATAACCATCTTCCAATTTTAGGGGTTCAGGTCAGAGTCCTTTTTATTTTATAAAATTATTCAACAGAAATAATCTTAACTTTCATATCACCGGCAGGGATTTCGATAACTACTTCATCGTTAACCTTGTGACCTAATAGACCTTTAGCAATTGGTGAATCGTTTGAAATTTTACCTTCCAATGGATCTGCTTCAGCAGCACCAACGATTTGGTAAGTTTCTGGGTCTTCATCTGGTAGTTCTTTAAAAGTAACTTTCTTACCAACGTTTACCATATCACTTTCAACGTCGTCGTTATCAACAACGTCAGCGTATTGTAGCATGTGTTCTACAGTTGTAATACGGCTTTCTAACATACTTTGTTCGTTCTTAGCTGATTCATATTCAGAGTTTTCTGATAAATCACCATAACTTCTGGCAATCTTGATTCTTTCAATGATTTGTGGACGTTGATTTAATCTTAAATCTTCCAATTCAGCTTCAAGTTTTTGTTTACCTTCGACTGTCATTGGGTAGCTTTCATCTTTAGCCATTATAAACTCTCCTTTAAATTAATTAGATTGTTGTATCAATATTATTGAATACCTTGTTGTTACCGTGTTTTACCAAGATTGATTGAATCTTAGTTGTTAATAAATCAATCGCAACTTGGTTCTTACCACCTTCTGGAACAATGATATCTGCGTAACGCTTACTTGGTTCAACAAATTGGTTGTACATTGGGCGAACAGTTTCCAAGTATTGTTGGATAACTTCATCCAATGTTCTACCACGTTCCTTAGTATCTCTTTGAATTCTTCTTAAAATACGAATATCGTCGTCAGTATCAACGAACACCTTAATGTCCATTAAATCTCTTAGACGCTTGTCGTCTAGGATTAAGATTCCTTCTAAGATGATAACATCACGTGGTTCTTGAGTAACTGTTTCAGTACTACGATTTAATTTAGTGTAGTCATAAACCGGTTTTTCAATTGCTTCATAGTTTAGAAGCTTATTCAAATGTTCTAGTAATAAGTCACTATCAAAAGCTAATGGATGATCGTAGTTAGTTTCTTCTCTTTCAGCCATTGTCTTATGTGATTGATCCTTGTAGTAAGAATCTTGTTGCAAAATCATAATTGAATGACCCAATAGTTGGTTAAAGATGGCACGACTAACAGTAGTTTTACCACTACCTGAACCACCAGTAACACCAATAACAACGGGACGCTTTTTCTTTTCTACCATAATAATCTCTCCATAACCGATTTATCTCATAACACTATCATTGCCGATTAAGTCATCGACATCTTTATCTGAATTATAATACTTAACCTTCTTATTATTCATATTAACACTATATGCTAAGTAAAAAGTAGTCATATCCTTTGGATTCAAAATTGAATCTAGTGACTTAACCGTTGGGTTATTAATCGCACTAGGTGGGAATCCAGTATTCTTATATAAATTATAAGGGGTATTAGCATCATAATCTTTCTTTGAAAGTTTTTGTCCAGAAACTTTACCATTAGCATACCTAATAGAAGATTGCACTTCAAGAGGTAAATTACTATTTAGACGATTATATAATATTCCCGCAATCTTTTCTTGATCTTTTTTATCAACATGATTGTGTTCAATAAATGAAGCCAAAGTGATTGCTTCATCGACTGTTAGGTTTTGTTTCTTTATTTCCTTGAAATATGGACTAAATTCATAATTAGTCTTTGCTACCATTTGGTTAACAATTTGTTTCAAGGTGACATTTTTTTGTGAATTGTATGTGGCTGGATATAGGTATCCTTCTAACACATACTTTCTATTCTTAGCCTTAAATGCTGAATCTAAAAGCTTAGGATATTTTTTCTTCAATTGATTCAAGAAATCAGTATCTTTCATTAGCTTTTTGAAGTCCGCACTTGAATATTGACTGCTTTGTTCTACTGATTGGGCAATTTCATCGATGTTATCACCTTCACGAACAAGCAAGCGACCATATTTACCTTGTAGCGGTTGAGCTGTTCCACCTTTTTTCAACTTGTCAGCAATCTTTTGCAAACTCATTGAAGGTGAAAGTTCATAATAACCCGCCTTTAGACCAGAATAGTTATGACTATTAACAAAATAGTCGAATACTAAACCACTTTTGACAATTTTACTTTCTTGTAAGATTGATCCAATTTTCTTATCGGAAGCACCCATTGGGATTTGAACTTGAATTAATTCTTTATCCTTAGGATTCAATGGTTTTAGTGATTCTTTAACGTATTGATGTCCAAGAATAAATATAAAAATTCCCAAAACTATTAAGATGGCGATAATACTTAGTGAAATCTTTTTGCCTAAATTAGTGTGCTTCTTTTCGAAATCATTGGAGTTCTTTTCTTCATTCAAATCCATTTCCTCCATTTAAAAATTAACGTATTTCTACATTGAATTCTTTTTCAAGATTTCTTTGCACTTTGTCCATTGCATTATTTACATCATCATCAACCAAAGTATCATGCTTGTTTTGGAATGTTAATGAATATGCTAATGACTTCTTGTCTTCAGGAACATGTTCACCTTCGTATAAGTCAAACAACTTAACATCTACTAAGTATGCTCCACCACGTTTTTCAATTACCTTAACGATTGAATCGTTTTCAACATCCTTATCGATTAACATTGCGATATCACGCTTGATTGAAGGATATTTTGAAACTAATTCGTAGCTTTGTTCTTTCTTAGGTAAATCAATGATTGTTTGTAGGTTTAGGTCAAAGACATAAGTTTCATTAATCTTAAATTGCTTTGCAATCTTTGGATGAACTTGTCCCACAAAACCAACATAGTGACCGTGAACAAAAATATCAGCAGTTCTACCTGGGTGCATTTCTGGGTAAGATTCGTTAGCAACATAGCTAATTTCACCGTTTAGACCAATTGTTTCCAAGTATTCGTTAACAATTCCCTTAATTTGGAAGAAATCAACGTTCTTAGCAGGTTGATTCCATGAATTATCAACTAATGAACCAGTCATTGCACCAGCTAAATGTTCAATTTCATCTGGTTTAACAACATCTGCATTTTCCTTATGGAAAACACGTCCTTGTTCGTATAAGGCAACGTTATCAACTTTTCTAGCCTTGTTGTAAGCAATGTCATCTAATAGTCCTGAAACTAGGTTCATTCTTAATGTAGTATGATCACTGCTCATTGGGTAACTTAAATCAGTTTGTGCTGATTCACCCATCATGAACATCTTAGCTTTTTCTTCAGTAGTTAAAGCATATGAGATGGCATGAGTTAAACCTAAACCTTCTAGAATATGACGACTGTCTCTGATTAATTGTTGTTCAGCATTTAAACCACCAGTTGTCATAGTAGTTGTTGGTAAAGTACTTGGTAGGTTATCGTATCCGTAAATTCTAGCAACTTCTTCGATTAAGTCAGCTTGGATATGGATGTCACCACGTCTAGTTGGAACTGTAACAACTAAATCATCACCAGTAGCCTTAACTTCAAAACCAAGTCTTTCAAAAATATCTGTCACATCAGCAGCACTTAATTCCATACCTAGGACATGGTTAATACGAGAAACTGAGATTTCAATAACAGCCTTCTTAGCTTCGTACTTGCTACCAACTAACACATCGCTAGTAACTGAACCGTTGGCAATTTCTCTAGCCATTTCACTAGCTGAAGATAAAACATCTTCAACAGCCATTGGATCTACACCACGTTCAAAACGTTGTGATGCTTCAGTATGAATAACGTGTTTTCTAGCCATTTTTCTAACTTTAATTGGGTCAAAGATAGCACATTCGAACAATACGTTCTTAGTATCAGCAGTAATTGAACTGTCCATACCACCAATTACACCAGCCATTGCGATTGGGCCGTTGTCATCAGCAACTACTAAATCGTTTGAATCTAATTCCACTTCGTTTTCATCTAAAGTAGTAATCTTTTCACCGTCATTAGCGTATCTAACTGATACATTGCCTGAAAGTTTATCTAAGTCATAAGCATGCATTGGTTGACCAAACTTAAGCATTGAGTAGTTTGTGATATCAACGATGTTATTGACTGGTTTAATTCCAGCATTCCAAAGTCTAACTTGCATCCATAGTGGACTTGGTTTTACTTCAACATCATTAACAACACGATTTAGGTATGTCCAAGCGATTTCCTCATTAACATCACTTTGGATTTGATCAGATGTTAATTTATCTGAAGTTTCGTTAACCTTATCTAAATCAAACTTAGCTGGCTTGTTGTAGATAGCAGCTAAATCATGAACAGTACCGTAAATGCTTAGCATGTCACCACGGTTAGGAGTTACATCTAAATCAATTAGTGCATCATCCATACCAAGGTACTTGTAAACATCGTCACCCAAGGTAGCATCTTCTGGTAAGAAGTAAATACCGTCGGCCCATTCCTTTGGCACAACATCTTTAGGGTAACCAATTTCATCTAGTGCACAAAGCATCCCATTGGATTGAACTCCACGCATCTTTGATTTTTTAATTTTCATGTTATCAGCAACTCTGGCACCAGATAATGCTGTAATAACATTCTTGCCTACTTGAGCATTAGGAGCTCCACAGACAATTTGAACTGGTTCGTCTTCACCAACATCAACTTGGCAAATGTGTAAGTGATCTGAATCTGGATGGCTTTCCATTTCCACAATCTTACCTACAACGATTTTTTTAAGTCCATCGCTAGGTTTGATAACAGAGTCAACTTCGACTGATGAACGTTCAATTTTTTCGGCTAATTCGTCAGCAGGAATATCTAAGTCAATGTATTCCTTTAGCCAATTGTATGAAATTTTCATTAGTATCTCTCCTTAATTAAATTGCGATAAAAATCTAACATCGTTTAGGTAGAAATCACGAATATCTTCTACACCGTATTTCAACATTGCAAAACGATCTGGACCTAGTCCAAATGCGAAACCACCATATACGTTAGCATCTACACCGGCCATCTTCAATACGTTTGGATGTACCATTCCGGCACCTAGAACTTCAATCCATCCTGAGTGCTTACATACATCACAACCCTTACCATCACACTTGAAACAAGTAACATCTGCTTCAACTGATGGTTCAGTGAATGGGAAGTAACTTGGTCTCAAACGAATATCGTACTTGTTACCAAATAATTGGTGTAGTAGGTATTCAAGAGTTCCCTTTAAGTCACCCATTGTAATGTTCTTATCAATCACGATTCCTTCTACTTGGTGGAATTGGTGTGAATGAGTAGGATCATCAGTATCACGTCTGTATACGACACCTGGTGAAATCATCTTCAATGGACCCTTACTGAAGTCGTGTTTTTCAAGAGTTCTTGCTTGCATAGGAGAGGTTTGAGTTCTCATCAAGATTTCTTTAGTAATGTAGAAAGTATCTTGCATATCTCTGGCTGGATGATCCTTTGGTAGGTTCATCATTTCAAAGTTATACTTGTCTTCTTCTACTTCTGGACCACTTTTAACTTCGTAACCCATACCGATGAACATATCACATATTTCATCAATGATTGATTGGATAACATGTGGATGTCCCTTAGCCACTGGAGTACTTGGAAGAGTAACATCAATCTTTTCAGCAACTAGTTGTGCTTCTAAGGCCTTGTTTTCTAATTCTGTTAGCTTTGCATCCAAAGCATTTTGAATTTCATCTCTGATTTCGTTGGCATAGCTACCAACTTCAGGTCTTTTTTCAACTGGTAAGTCCTTAATACCTCTTAATGCCTGAGTAATTGGACCTTTTTTACCAAGTAAATTAACTTTAATTTCTTTAGTAATTTCGTTAACGTCGGTTGCTTGATTGATTTGAGCAATTCCATCATCACGCAACTTGGTTAAATCATCTTTTAATGACATAGTATTCTCCTCTCATTTCAACAAAAAAAGCCTCATCCCAAAAGGGACGAAGCTTCGCGGTACCACCCTAGTTTATAAATTGCGGTTCGCAATTCATACACTCAAAATCCATAACGGTGGAATACCGGATTATTTTTCGTTAATTGTAACTCCCAATATCAGTTCAGAAAATGAATTCAGCTGACTTGTGACTACTCTCATCAAATGCAGTCTTTCTGTATTGTTTGTCGCCTACTAATTTTTCTTCAACACATTTAACTAAATAATATCTTAAAAACATTAGTCGGTCAAGGCTAATCGTTAATATCACACCATTGATCTGACCAGTCATGAATTTGTTCCATGATTGGACCCAATGCTTCTCCTTTTTCAGTTAATTCATATTGAATTAATGAAGAATCGCAAAAAGTTTTACGAGTAATGATACCGTCTTCTTCAAGTTCCTTTAGTCTTTCAACTAACACACGATCACTGCACTTAGAAACTACGTTTGCGATACATTTGAAACGTTGTGGTCCATTTACCAATAGTGTTTCAATAATTAAACCATTCCATTTCTTGCCTAGCATTTGAAAAGTTTGTTCAAACTTAGGACACAAATGAAAATCGATTGTGGTGCTCATTTGACTTTCTTTTGCCATGAACTAACCTCCTTTTTATAGTGTCTATTTTTAATTTTGTTTTTTAAATTTTGGTATTTTGGCGCAAAATATTCTCGAATAGCATCGTAATCATCGATAAGCGATACAATCACACTTTCAGCATATTTAGGCTTTGTTAAAGTTAATCCCCACATATGCTTAGTGATAATATCTCTTTCCTTATCATCTAGCTTAGTTATTTTTTCAGCATTTCTAAGTGCCACTCTTGGGTGCATATAAGCATGTGAACCCAAGCGGAACTTACTTACTCGCCAATCGTAGAAAAATAGGTCATGCAGTAATCCGCCACGTGCTGTAGCTTTAGCATCTAAACCGAATTTCTTAGCGATTAAATAACTTTCATATGAAACATGAATACAATGTTGTAAACGGGTTGATGAATGATGTTGGATATAGTTATCTAGTCTCAAGACTTCTGGACTGTTTAGTAAATCAGAAACATAGCTAACATATTCTTTATCATTTCGCCATGCATCTTCTTTCAATATACTATCTCCTAACTCAATAATTTATTTTTTAAGATGGAACATTGCGATTCCAGCAGCAATCGCTACATTAAGTGATTCTGCTTTTCCTTTGATAGGAATATATAAATTTTTAGTGGTTTGGTCAAGTATTTTATCTTGCATACCATTACCTTCATTTCCCATTACTAAGGCAAAAGCATCTTGTTTTTCAATCTGATCATAACTCACTGCTTGAGGATTTAATTCTGTTCCATAAACTGGCACATCATTTTCCTTAAACTTGCCAATCCAATCAAGTAAATCACCTTCCAGTAACTTCAAATGAAATTGACTACCTTGCATTGAACGTAAAACCTTTGGATTAAATTGACTGGATGTTCCTTCACCAAAGATAACACCATCAAATCCGGCAGCATCTGCAGTTCTAACCATTGTTCCAATGTTACCTGGATCTTGAATTTGGTCTAATAAAAGCCATGAACCATTCATATCTAGTGAATCAAAATGATCTTCTTTTGGCAATTCAACAATTCCAAAGATTCCTTGTGGAGTTGATGTTGAACCCAATGCCTTTGAAACATCATCAGTAATTTCAATTACCTCACCGTCAAAAGCATCAATTTCATTTTGATGTAATTCATATTGCTTATTTGTAGTTAATACTACTTCAACTTTTTGGTTAGCATTAATCGCTTCAGATACTAAATGCCAACTTTCCAAAATGTATTGGTTACTATTTAAACGGCCCTTTTTGTTTTTTAACTTTGACCATTTTTTTACTCGTTCATTTTTTGCAGAAACAATTTTTTCCATTACTGGATATGACCCCTTTAAATTAATTATCTTTCCTATTATTTTAGCATAATAATCGAATAAAACATATATGTTACTATTGTTTAGTAAGGAGGAATCAATATGACCAATAAAAATATTGAAATCATCATTTTAGGAAGAGTTCAAGGTGTTGGGTTTAGATACAGCACCAAGAAAGTCGCCGATAGAATGAATTTAAACGGTTTTGTCCAAAACTTAACAGATGGCAGCGTCTTGATTCACGTTAACGGTGAAGAATCAATTGTTGACGAATTCGTTTCTGAAATTAAAGATTCACCTACACCATATGGACGAGTAGATAGTATGAAAATAACTAATATCGATGAAATTCACAATAAAGGGTTTATAATAAAATAATTCGGGTTTTTATCTGATAAAATTCCAATTTTCTGGTATTATTGTAAATGAAATTTACAGGAAAGGTTTTTTGTAATGAAAAAATTAAAGAGATTCAGTGCCCTATCTTTGATTGTAGTAATGGCTTTAGTCTTATCAGGATGTGTACGTGTGGATTCAAACGGTAAACCATATGGTCTTACATATGAATACCTTGCTCTACCAGGTCAACACATTCTAGACTTTATCGCTAGATTCTTCGGTGGATATGGTTGGGCGATTATCATTTTAACTATCATTGTTAGAATGATCTTGCTTCCTGCAATGATTAGTCAAACTAAGAAGTCTACTATCATGCAAGAAAAGATGAGTTTCATCAAGCCTAAGATGCAAGAAATTCAAGAAAGACAAAAAAATGCTTCTTCTAAAGAAGAACAAATGAAGATTCAACAAGAAATGATGAAACTATATAAGGATAACAACATTAGCATGGCCGGTGGTATTGGTTGTCTACCATTAATCATTCAAATGCCAATTTACCTTGCCTTATATAATGGAATTCGTTTCTCACCGGAAGTTTCACACACTATGTTCTTAGGTGTAAAACTTGGTGATAAGAGTCTAATCTTGGTTGTATTATCATTCTTAGCATATGTCCTTCAAGGATACTTGATGACTTTAGGTCTTCCTGAAGATCAAAAGAAACAAATGAAGATGATGGCATACTTCACACCAATCATGATTGTGTTGGTAACATTCAGTGCTCCTGCTGGATTAGGTATTTACTTCTTCATTAGTGGTTTGTTTGCTTGTTTACAAACATTAATCATTAACATGTACCGTCCAAAGATTAGAGAAGAAGTTGCAGCGCAAGCAGCTGCTCAAGCTCAAAACGATGAAAAAGTCATTTTACACGATGTAGAAGAAGAAGATTCATCAGATGAACCTGAACAAATCGAAACGGTTGAAGAACATGATACCCATGAAGATTTGAGAAAACGTAATTCAGGAAAACAAAATAGATAAAACAAAAACACCTTTTAAAAAGGTGTTTTTTTATTACATATTTTTAGAAAAATAATAAATCATACTTAGCAGTGAACTTTTTGTCTGGACTAATTTTATTAATGCCGACTTTATGTTCAATCTTTCCGTCTGTATGAACATCGTCTGCAATTCCCCACCATGGTTCAAGACAAACGAATGGTGCGTTTTTTGCAGACCATAATCCACCATATTCAATATCATAGGCAGTCATAGATACTCCATGATCTGAAACGTCATTAGATAGAATAGTTGTAAACTCTTTATTCTTAATTTCAACCACTTTAGCATCATCATAAAATAATTCATGTGATAGTTTAATTGGTTGATCTAATTCTATTTTTTCAACTTTTTCAAGGTTAGCATATGGCACATCAAATTGAATTTGGTCATATGTTCCTTTATTAGCGAACTTAACAGAATAATCGTCATATTGTTCACTACCATCCTTTACCAATGGCACGTTGAATGCTGGATGGGCACCAACTGAAAAGTACATTTCTTTGGTGTCAGTATTAAACACGTTAATGTTAGTGGACAACTTATGATCGTCCAATTCATAGTGAATAACTAGTTTGAAAGCAAATGGATACATCTTCTTAGTTTCTTCGTTACTAACAAGTTGCAAATTAATCCAGTCGCTACCTTGGTTTAAAACATCGAATTCCATATCCCTCGCAAATCCATGTTGACCCATTTCATAAATCTTACCGTCATAAGTATATTGATTATCCTTTAGACGTCCAACAATTGGAAACAAAATTGGCGCATGACGAGCCCAATACTTTTTATCTCCGGACCAAATGTATTCTAATCCATCAGTACTTTTAACGCTGCTGATTTCAGCACCATGCGTATTAATTTTCACTTTTAGGTATTCATTACTAATTGCTTTAATCATAGTCTCCCCCCTAACAAATTTATAACTACATTTTACAATAAAGCGCTTTCATTATGCAATTGTTATGTTAAGATCTTGGAAAAAACTTATTATAATCGCGTAATAAATGCTCATTAGAAACGTGAGTATAAATTTGTGTCGTTGATAAACTACTGTGGCCTAATAATTCTTGGACTGTTCTTAAATCAGCACCATTATTAAGCATTTCAGTAGCAAACGTATGTCTTAACATATGTGGATGAATGTTGGTTGTTAAAGATGTTTGCTTAACAATCTCATCTAAAATGTATTCAACTCCACGACTTGTTAATTCGTCACCGTATTGGTTTACGAAAACATAATCATGGTGTTTGTGATACTTATTAACTAATAAATCACGACAGTTAGTTTGATATTCCTTTAATGCCTTAATCAAATAGTTACCAAATGGTAAGTATCTTTGTTTATTTCCCTTACCAATTACCTTGATAATACGGTTATCAAAATCGATATCGCTAAACTGTAAGTTGACACATTCGCTTACACGCATCCCCGTATCGTATAGGATTTCAATAATTGCATAATTTCTGTAGCTAAGCATCTCATTTTTACCATGCTTGGCTGCTTCAAATAGCTCATATAGTTCCTTTTGATAAAAGAAGCGAGGTAAATGATTAGGATGTTTCTTTAAGTTCACCTGATCAAACGGATTTTGTGAGACGACATCATTTCGTTCCAAAAAATGGAAGAAAGAACGAAGTGATGAAATCTTTCTGATGACGGTATTTCTACTTTCGTCACGTTTCTTCAAAATCGTAAGATAGTTACTAACATCCAAATCATCAGTTTGCTGTAAGGTGCGATCTTCTTCCGCTAATGTTTTTACAAATTCGTTGATATCAGATTGATAAGCAATTGCTGTGTTATCAGAATATTGACGTTCATTGATTAGATATTCCATGTACCATTCAATTAATTCTTCATCTTGATATTTTTTCATTGGCTATCTCTCTTATCTTATTAAACTAATAGCCCCTAAGAGTTTTAAATCTTTAGGGGCTATTAACTATTTTTGTACGGCTTCTTCGTAATCACCGTTAGGACATACCACTTGGGTACCACCTTTAATCTTCTTTTCTACCAAGAAGTTACCATCCTTAGGACAGTCTCTTCCGATTGGTTTATCCCATGTAACAAAATCACATTCAGGGTATCTTGAACATCCATAGAAAATTCGATTCTTCTTTGATTTACGTTCAATGACATCGCCCTTCTTACATTTAGGACATGTAACGCCAATCTTTTTAACGATAGCTTGGGTGTTTCTACAATCTGGGAATCTAGAACAAGCATAGAATTTACCATATCTTCCCATCTTGATCACCATTGGAGCACCACAGACTTCACAGTTGTAACCAGCTGGTTCGTCTTTAATTTGAACATCTTCCATGTTCTTTTCGGCGTTCTTAACTTCTTTTTCAAATGGTCTGAAGTACTTATCGACAACTTCAACCCAGTTTTGCTTAGCTTCTTCGATTTCATCTAAGTTATTTTCAAGATCGGCAGTAAATTCAATGTTAACGATATCAGGGAAGTATTCTTCAATGATGTTATTAACGATTTCACCTAATTCAGTAGGTTCGAATCTTCTACCAACTAACTTAACATAGTATCTCTTTTGAATAGTACTCAAAGTTGGCGCAAAGGTAGATGGTCTACCTACACCGTTTTCTTCAAGTGTTCTGATTAGCTTAGCTTCACTATATCTAGCAGGTGGTTGAGTGAAGTGTTGGTCAGGATTGTTCTTAGCCATCTTCACTTCGTCACCCTTGGCTAGGTCAGGTAAAATATTGTCCTTTTCTTTTCCTTTGTTGTAAACCTTTAGGAAACCTTCGAACTTAAGCTTTGAACCGTTCGCTCTGAAATCAACACCATTTTGTTCCATGTCTACTGTCATGGTGTCCATGATAGCAGGTGTCATTTGACTAGCCATGAATCTGGACCAAATTAAGTTGTATAACTTGTATTGATCATTGGTTAGGTATTGCTTTAGGCTCGCTGGTGTTCTCTTAACAGAAGTTGGACGAATTGCTTCATGGGCGTCTTGAGCACCTTCTGGCAATTTACCCTTAACTGGCTTAGTTGCAGCAAACTCTGCACCGTACTTATCATGAATAAATTCAGATGCTTCGTGCTTAGCTAAAGCAGAAATTCTAGTTGAATCAGTTCTCATGTAAGTAATCAAACCTTGGTTACCATCTTTACCAATATTGATACCTTCATACAATTGTTGAGCAGCCATCATTGTCTTACCAGTCTTGAAGTTCAACTTAACGTTGGCGTCTTGTTGCATTGTACTTGTAGTAAATGGTGGTTGAGGTTGTCTCTTACGTTCCTTTTTAACAACGTTTTGAACCTCAAATGGTTTGCTCTTATCGAATTTAGCTAACACAGCTTGAACTTCATCATTACTGTTTAGTTCAGCCTTCTTAGCGTTCACTCCATAAAAGCTGGCCTTGAATGCTTCTCGACCCTTCTTCATGTCGGCGTCAATGGTCCAGTATTCCTTTGGAACGAATTCTTTGATTTCACGTTCTCTTTGGATAATCAACCATAAAGCGATTGATTGAACACGTCCGGCACTTAGACCTTTTTTAACCTTTTTCCATAATAATGGAGAAATGGAATAACCTACTAAACGGTCTAAAACACGACGAGCTTGTTGAGCATCAACTAAGTTCATGTCAATTTCTCGAGGGTTCTTAAATGCTTCCTTAACGGCATCCTTGGTAATTTCATGGAAAGCAACACGATTCTTATCGTCTTCTTTCAAACCAAGTAAGTGTGATAGATGCCATGCGATAGATTCTCCTTCTCTATCCGGGTCAGATGCAAGGTAAACATTTTTGGCTTTTTTAGCTTCAGCCTTTAGTTCCTTGATTGTATCACCCTTACCACGAATAGAGATGTAGTGAGGTTCAAAATCGTTGTCGACGTCTACACCCATCTTACTCTTTGGCAAATCTCTAACGTGACCCTTACTAGCGATAACACGGTAGGTTCTACCTAGGTATTTTTGAATGGTTTTAGCCTTGGTTGGAGATTCGACAATCACCAGTTTCTTTTTTGCCGACTGTCTTTTTTTCTTTGTTGTTGATTTTGTAGTAGTCGCCATTTACATCCCTCGTCATTTTATTTTTTTTTTAATATCTCCCAAAGGCTAATTATTAATATTTATATTCTTCTAATATGTCTTTGGCAGTAATTACTGGTTTGGCACCAGCTTGAATTAAGTCATTACAACCAACCGATAATTCGCTATCAATCCTCCCTGGGACTGCTAATACGTTTCGGTTATTTTGTAGTGCTAAATTAGCGGTGATTAAACTACCTGATCTATACTTGGCTTCCGTTACCAGTACAGAGCGTACCAATCCAGCTATAATTCGATTTCTTTCCGGAAAATGATACCTAGCTGGTCGACAACCAACTGGATATTCGCTTAGCAACAAATGATTCTTAGCAATCGTTCGTTGTAGCGATTCATTTTCTCGTGGATAATATTGATCTAAACCGGTTCCAATCACAGCAATAGTTGTACCATGATTAGCAATTGCTGCCAAGTGAGCCAATCTATCGACTCCCTTGGCTAGTCCAGAAACAATCGTTATTTGGTTACTAATAATATCAGGAATTAATCTCCTAATTACCTCAACTGAATATTCAGTATTATTTCTAGAACCAACAATTGCTAATGCTTTATTTTCTAAAAGCCCTAAATCACCAAAGTAAAATAACACAATTGGTGGCAAATATGCTTCTTTTAAATTCTCCGGATATAAGTCATCTATAATGGTTATCCATTTAACATGATTTATATGATGATCAAGTTCCCTATTTAATTTATCACTATTATAGAAATTAATAAATGTTTTTGATTTATTTTTAGATAACATTAATGTTTCTGAAATTTCTTCAGCAGTTATATTTAACTCGTCAGGAATTACGTCATAAGTGCTTTTAAGCCATTGATAAAATTGATATTCTGATTTAATACTGATGCCCTTAGCTAATTTTAGTTTTAATAATAATTCTCTTGTTTTCATATATACCTCCAGTTTTACAAGGTATATACGATAAAAGTGACTACAATAAATCAGAAACTGGTTTAAAACTTCTTCGATGAATTGGCGTTGCACCGTACTTGTGCAAAGCGTCTAAGTGCTTCTTGGTACCATATCCGGCATTATTGGCAAAATCGTATTCTGGATATTGCTTATCGTATTGTTTCATTAAGTCATCACGATAGGTCTTAGCTAAGATGCTGGCAGCTGAAACGCTGGCACTCTTGGCATCTCCCTTGATCAATTTAAGTTGATGGATATCAACATCAATTTGCATTGCATCCACGATGATTTCCTGTGGTAATTCTTTTAACCCTAATACCGCTTCTTTCATCGCTACTCTAGTTGCTTCATAAATATTAATATCATCAATTAACTTGTTATCAGCAATTCCATATGAATAGTCAATTGCCTTAGCTTTAATTTGCTCAGCTAATTCATATCTTTTCTTTTCAGAAAGTTGCTTTGAATCATTAACTTCGTAGACATCAAAGTCATGAGGTAGTACCACTGCACATGTCACAACCGGTCCTGCCAGTGGTCCTCTTCCAACTTCATCAACTCCAGCAATGACATTAATTCCTTCATTCCAAAATTCATGTTCATACTTTAAGCGTTGGTGAAATTTCTCTATCTCATGATTTCTTTTCTCAATCTGTTTAACACGCTGTGTGATTAATTTTTGAACGCCGACTCTGCTATCATCTTTATATTTTTGCAGTAGTTCCGAATTTATATCATCAACAGATTTTAAAATTTCTTTGATATCTTTGATTGATTCAGCCATTTTTATTCTTCCTCTTCTGTAGATAGGTTGTTAACATCATCTAAAGTAAAGCGGCCAATCTTACCTTTTCTGGAATCCAAAATAATTCTCATTGAAGCTCTTTCATAGTCATCTTGCATGCCGACTTTTTTAGTAATCTTTAGTAGTAAATCAACATCTGATAGTTCCATATCATCTTCTGATAGATGGTAACGATCGATTAATTCTTTTGGATTAGTGTTTCTAAAGAAATGAAGAGCAAACAACCCAACATCATCACTGTGGTAAATGCTGTCCTTAATTGCTCCTGTCATCGCTAGCTTGTTAGCAATGTCATCATTTTGGAACTTAGGCCACAAAATCCCTGGGGTATCCAATAATTCTAGTTCGTCACTAGATTTTAACCATTGTTGACCCTTGGTAACTCCGGCACGGTTACCAACTTGGGCAGCACGTCTCTTTACGATTTGGTTCAATAATGTTGACTTACCAACGTTGGGAACACCAACACAAATTGCACGAATAACCTTTTTATCGAATCCTCTTTCCTTAGCATCATCAATCTTATCAGCTAAAAGATCCTTAACAACCTTGGTGATGTATTTACCAGTAGTATTTTTCTTTGAATCAATTGCAATCGCTGCATATCCTTGATTCTTAAAGTATGATAACCATTGGTTGGTAATGTTTGGGTTTGCCAAATCAGCCTTTGTAAGAATCATTAATCTAGGCTTTCCTTGACTAATTCTTGCTACTTCCGGGTTGATTGAACTAAATGGGCATCTTGCATCCACCAGTTCAAATACAATATCTACTAAATGAATATTTTCTTCAAATTGACCAATTGCTTTCGCCATATGTCCTGGAAACCATTGAATCATATTTTATCCGCTCCTAACTTATATATATTAATTGTACTATACTACTCACCAAAAAATGAACCTAAATTCATAGGTTCATTTCTTTAGTGTTTACTATTTTGAAAATCCATCCAAGCATCATCAAAAATTGTCATACTTGGTAGATAACTAGCATTTTCTTCCAAGTATTCTGAAATTTCATCATAATCAGTAGATTGCTTGGGAAATGATTGATCGTAAAATGCGTTATTTGCAAATTGAGCAACGGCTTCGGTACTCTTAGGATTACGTTCAGTCATTAAATACTGGTAAAAACTTTTCATAGTTGCTCCTTTATTGATTAGGAATTAAGACTTTAAATTCAAAGTCACCGTCACCATTCATATCAATTTTATTAGCTTGATATGAAAGTTCCTTCTTACCACCTAATTTGTTGACATGCAAAATGATTCGACTGTTCTTACTATCTAATTCGACCCACTTTGGAATGTTGTAATGCTTACCAACATAACCAATTACAAAACGAGGTGGTACGTTTAACTTACCAACTTCAAGCTTACTTGCGGTTAATTCCACATCACCATTACTTAATAGGTGTGGATCCAAACTTAATAGGTATCCTACTTTGGAACCTAAGATGGTAATCTTACCATAAACGTATGCTTGTTTGTCTACCCAGAACTTGTAATCCATGTTTTTTTCTTTCTTTTCGAACTTTTCTAGGTAGTAACTTGATAATGCGTTAATTTGTTTTTTATTCAAACTAACACTAATTGGTGTATTGTTTTTTGATGCTGTTCCCATTTGTGGATTTACGGTTTCACTATTCATTTGCTTCCAAGCATAGAATGCACCACCAAGTAATACAAGTACTAATAAAATGAATAGGTACTTAAATAGTTTTTTCTCTTTTGCTTTTTCCATTACAATTGCCTCTAATTCCAGTCATTAAATCTAAATAATTGTGATACAAGTCTGTCGGTCATGTAATTATATCCCTTATCATTTGGATGGAAATGATCATCTGGGGAAATATAATTGTTCAACTCGCCCTTTGTATCATCTAATTTTAAAATGTCCAACGGATTAAAAGTTACTTCATCGCTTGATTCGACTAACTTTTCTTTTTGGGCCTTACTCTTATATTGTCCATATGATAGTGGTGTGATGTCAACAAAATGTGCTTTTTTACTTCTTAACACAACACCAGAAGTAATTTGGTTGTACTTCTTAACGTATTGATTAATCACATCGACGTTTGCAAAGTATACATAAATTGGATTATAGATACCAAACACGTAGATTGGTGCTTTTTTATTTTCTTTTCTGATATCATTCATTAATCTATTCACTTTGGCTTGATAAGTGATAGAAGCTTTCTTCATCCTACTATTAAAGTTAGCTTTCCCATCAACTAAAGCGTTACTTTGTAAGCTTTGTAGTAAGTCGTTACCACCAACGGTTAGAACAATAATATTAGCCTTTTTCAAACTATTTGAAAGGCCTTTAACATTGTTTTGAACACGCTTATCAATTTGATCACTACGTTGTCCAGCAATTCCATAGTTAACTGTTGTGACGTGCTTATACCCCTTTTTATTCAATGCTTGTTTAGTTCTAGATACATAGCCACCGGCTTTTTTTGGGTCACCAACTCCCTGTGTTAATGAATCACCTAACGCAACAATGGATACTTTTTTGTTCTTGTTAACATTCGTGATTTGGGTCTTGTGTCTAACGTTTGAATAAACCTGATAGCTCACACCGGCAATTCCAAATACAACAATCAAAAATAGTATGAATTTAAATATTTTTTTCATAATAATCACCCCATAAAAAAAGGTTATGTAGCAATCCATAACCTTTCTTTATTATTTTATTTACGTTCAAATATTTCAAAACGGTATGGATAAATGTTCTTATCATCAATGATTCCTTCTTTGGTTGATACTAAATCAAATTGACTATAATCAATTTCTGGCATTTGAGTATCACCTTCAAAGTCGTGTTCGATTACGGTCTTGTATAAACGATCAACATACGGAAGTAATTCAGCAAAAATCTTAGCACCACCAACAACGAAAATTTCCTTATCACTAAACTTTTTAGCAAAAGATAGGAATTCGTCTAACGTGTTGAAGACAACAACGTCGTTAGGATATTCACTTTTATCATGACTAGTTAATATGGTGTTTAAACGGTTTGGTAGTGGACGCTTAAAACTTTCGTATGTTGTTCTTCCTGCCATGATGATTTGGTGTGTGGTAGTTTCCTTAAAGTACTTCATATCAGCTGGTAAATGCCATGGTAATCCACCATTTAAACCAATTATATGATTATCTGATTCAGCCCATAAAAATGAAATCATTAGTAATAGTCCCCTTTATTGTTTATACAGCAACTGGTGCCTTGATTGGATCATGGTGCTTATAATCGATTACTTTAATGTCGTCCATGTCGTAATCAAAAATACTTTCCTTATCAGGATTTAACCATAGTTTAGGAGCTTCGTATGGTTCTCTACTCAATTGTTCTTCAATTTGAGAAACGTGGTTTGAGTAAATATGAGCATCCCCTAAAGTATGGATAAATTCACCAGGTTTTAATCCACATTCCTTAGCAATTAGTGAAGTTAATAGTGCGTAACTTGCAATATTAAATGGTACTCCTAAGAAGATGTCACCAGAACGTTGGTATAATTGACAGCTTAACTTACCGTCGTTCACGTAGAATTGGAACATGGTGTGGCAAGGTGGTAATGCTACAAAAGGAATGTCCTCTGGATTCCATGCTGAAACAATTAATCTTCTTGAATCAGGATTTGTCTTAATTTGATCAATTACGTTTTGAATTTGGTCGATAGTGCCACCAGTAGTGGTCTTCCATTTACGCCATTGGCTACCGTAAACAAGTCCTAAATCACCGTATTTCTTGGCAAAGTCGTCATCTTCGACGATTCTTTGACAGAACTTTTTCTTTTCGGCTAGGTATTCTTTCTTAAATTCTGCATCCTTTTCGGCTCTCAAACCGAAGTCGGTCATGTCTGGGCCAGTGTATTCGTCTGATTCAACCCAGTTTTTAAAGGCCCATTCGTCCCAGATGTGGTTTTTGTGCTTTAGTAAGAATTGAATATTAGTATCCCCGCGTAAGAACCATAATAATTCACTTTTGATTAAGCCAAAAGGAACCTTCTTGGTAGTTAATAAAGGAAAACCTTTTGATAGGTCAAAACGCATTTGGTAACCAAATGTACTAATTGTCCCTGTTCCAGTTCTATCATCCTTACGATGGCCATTTTCTAAAACGTACTTGGCAAGATTTAAATAAGCATCTTCTAACATGTCATTACCCCTATTCAACATATTCGCTTAAATATTCCCAGCGACTAATCTTTTCGTCGGACTGTTTATTTAAGTCGTCAATCTTTAATTGTGTTTCAGCTAGTTTATCATAATCATTTCCCAAATGGGTCATTTCTTCTTTCAATTGACTGATTTGTTGGTCTAAATCATCAATATCTTTTTCTAACTGATCATATTCCATTTGTTCAGCATAAGTTAGTTTCTTCTTTGTAGTCTTTTCTTCTGCTGGTTTTTGTTCTTCTTTTTTCTTTGCAGCATGTTCAACATGTGCTTGCTTCTTTTCTGTCTTGTTTTGATTGGCTGCTTGTTTCAAGTAGTCAGTGAACAATCCGACATGACTTTCAATATCGCCATCACCATTAAAGATTAATAGACGGTTAGCAACCTTATCTAGGAAGTAACGGTCATGAGATACGGTGATTACAGTTCCACTAAAGTGTGAAATATAATCTTCTAACACTGTTAATGTGGAGATATCCAAATCATTTGTTGGTTCGTCAAGTAGTAAAACGTTTGGTTGTTGCATCAACAATTTTAGTAAATACAAACGACGTTTTTCACCACCAGACAACTTACGAATTAGTGTACCGTGCATGAACTTTGGAAATAGGAATTGTTCCAATAAGTCAGTAACACTAATCTTATTTCCAGTATTGTCAGTAACGTGTTCACCAACATCTGTTAAGTAGTTAATTACACGCTTGTCTTCTGGAATTGGTTCAGTTTGTTGTGTGTAATAAGCCATCTTAACTGTTTCACCGATTTCAATAGTTCCACTGTCTAGTGGTAACTTACCGGTAATTACGTTTAATAGCGATGATTTACCAGCACCGTTTTCACCAGAAAGACCGATTCTTTCGTTTCGTTGAACCAAATCACTGAAGTTCTTCAAAATCGTCTTATTATTTAATGTTAGGTTAGCATCTTTAATTTCAATAACCTTTTTACCTAGTCGTTGTTGTCCTAGGTTGATGTCGATATCTTCTTCTGTTTGGAGGTTACCAACATTTTCCTTTAAGTCATTAAAACGATTAATTCTGGCCTGTTGTTTTGTTGTTCTGGCCTTAGCACCCTTTTTCATCCAAGCTAATTCTTGTTTGTAAAGTTTTTGCTTTTTATGTTCGGCAGCAACTTCTAGATCAACTCGTTCGGCCTTTTGTTCCAAGTAATCTTGGTAGTTACCCGTGTATTCGTATAGACTTCCAAATGATAATTCCCAAATCTTGTTAGCAATTTGATTTAGGAAGTATCTATCATGGGTTACGAATAGTAACGCACCCTTATACTTAGCTAGGTATTCTTGTAACCATTCGATTGAATCAAAATCTAAATGGTTGGTAGGTTCGTCTAAGATTAATAAATCAGGTGATTGAATTAATACTTGAGCTAAACCAACACGTCTCTTTTGTCCCCCAGATAGTGTGCTAACTACTTGGTTAACATCATCAATCTTTAGTTGGGTTAGGATGGTTTTAACGTCGTTTTCAGCATTCCATGCATCTTCTTCGTTCATCTTGGCTTCGGCATCAAGATATTGCCTTTCCGCCTTTGGATCATCTGGATGATTAGAATAGTTTTGCAAGGTTTGTTCATATCTTCTGATGGTGTTAAAAATATCCTGACTTCCGGCAAACACAGCTTCTAAAATGGTTAATGATTCATCCAATTTAGGTTGTTGTTTTAAGTAACCAATTGTGTATGTCTTTGAGGTAATAATTTCACCAGTAGAATCAATATCTTCCTGTGATAAAACATTTAAAAGTGATGACTTACCACTACCATTGGTCCCAATTAAACCAATTCGATCTTGTTCGTTGATGATGAAATCTAAATCCTTAAATAAGGTCTTTTCACCATATGTTTTAGTTAAGCCTTCCGCTCTTAACGTTTGCATGTAATCACTCTTTCACAATTTTTTTCGCAGCTTCAATTAATTCAGCTTTTTCGTTTTGGAATTCTCCGTTCACGATTCCAGTTTCAATTGCATATAATATTTTACCCAATGCTGGACCTGGCTTAACAATGCCATTCTTAATCAGGTCGCCACCATTGACTGCAATTTCTTTTTTATTCTTGATTGGTAATGCATCGTATTGAGATATTAAATCTTCTTCTGATTCGGCAAATCCATACATCTTAGCAATGTGGTTAGCCAAAACTAGAAGGTCCTTACCAGTTTCATACATCGCCCATTTGTCTAGAGAGCCATCCCTTAGATTTTCAACGGCCTTTGTACAAATTTCTGTATTTTTAATAGTATCGTTAGAAGCCTTCCAAGATTTTAGAAAACTAGTAATCCCAGTTCGATCAAGACCAAACTCAAATGATAGTAATGACCATACTGAAACCTCATCTGATAAGTTTAAAGCATCAATCTTAGCAATTGCTTCCAATTCACTTTGATGACTGGCAAAACCGGGGACGTATTTGTACATATCAGTATTAATCATATCCAAAATACCTTGCTTAGGTCTTTTTGCCATCATCATCTTAACAAATTCGGTGTAAATTCTTTCCACCGCAATTTTTTCTAACAATGCACTGTTTGATTTGATTGCCGCTAGTGTTTCTGATTCGATATCAAAATCCAGTTTGCTAGCAAATCTAACCGCACGCATCATTCTTAATGCATCTTCATGAAAACGTTCATTAGGATTACCAACTGCTCTAATTAAATGATTTTTTAAGTCAGTTAAACCATCGAATAAATCGGTAACATCCCCGTTTTCTCTCATCGCAAATGCGTTAATTGTAAAGTCACGACGCTTTAAGTCTTCAGCAAGTGATCTTACGAATTCAACTTTGTCAGGACGTCTATAGTCTTGGTATCCTGACTCGGTTCTAAAGGTGGTAATTTCATAGCCCTTTTTTTCATGAATTACCATTACGGTACCGTGTTCAATTCCGGTATCAACCGTTTTTTTGAAAATCTTTTTAATTTCTTCTGGGTAAGCACTCGTTGCGATATCAACATCATGAATGTCTAGTCCTAATATTGTGTCACGAACACTTCCGCCAACAAAATAAGCTTCAAAACCAGCATCTTCAATTTTTTGCATCACTGGACGAGCTTTTTCAAATTCGTTCGGTAAGTTTTCTATCTTCATCTTTATACCTACTCTCAATACAATCTATATTAAATATTAACAGATTAGCATTACAATTTACAGATTGAAGTTTGCTAACTTTAGTGCTGTAATAGGAATAAATAACTATTAGGAGTTGAACTATCCAAATGTCTAATGATTATCCATATCAAGATACTTTTGAGATTGATTTGCAGAATAAAGGATTAGCAAAAGTAACGATTAACGAATATACCAAAATCCTATCTGACATGTTTGACTACCTATCAGATTTCAATAAGGGCTATCAAAAAAATCATAAAGTTAGCAACCTGTTTAATCGTGATATTGAAGAATATCTTCAAATGCTTTTAGACGAACGCAAAATCAACCATAACACTTATAACAAGGTTCTATCACACATTAATGTCTATTTTAATTACCTATTCACCCATCAATTGAACAGCAATTTACCCACAATTGATATTAAGGGCTTAAAACACGAGCCTAAGAGCGAATTGGATATGTCCTGGTTAGATAAACTAAATACCATTCTAGCTGACGCAAACGTCCATTTTTACGCTAGAATGACCGTTCTACTAATTAGCAAGGGATTCAAATCTGAAGAATTTCTCCAACCTGGTTTTTATCGACTATTTAATCAAATCACATTCTCGGATGAGGAAAAGGTGTTTCTCAACTTATTTGATAAGTTCATTGAACCAATTCAGTTAAAGCAAAACAGTCAAGATATCTTTTTAAAGCAACGACTTTCTAAAGATCCACACATCACTTCTGCTGGTTTGCATAAATACTTAACACCTAGTGAAAAATATCTTGGATTATCACTTAGCCCATCAGAACTATTCAAGGGTTATGTCGTTGATTTCATCAAAAAAAATCCAGACCTAAGTGACTCAAAACTATCAAGTCAATTAAATTTGGATTTATCATCGATTAATTACTACAAAGGATTAATCAAAAAGACTAATCATCCATGTATTCATCAAGCATAAATGCAGCTTCATCATCATTTGGTTGAAGTTGAACATACTTCTTAAGAAGTTCATATGAATTATCACGGTCACCGTATTCACGGAAGAATAATGCTGCTTGTTTCAAGAAACTAGCATTATCAGAGAAATATGGTTTGGCAGCTAGGTAATTCTTATGAGCTTCTTTTAGTTTGTCTAATTTATCGTATGAAACGGCTAGGTTCCAGTAGAATTGAGGATCCAATTCGTGGTTTTCAATATAACTATTCAACAATTTAATGTTTTCTTCATAGTCTTCTTTGGCAACCAATAAGTTAGACATTTCCAAAACAATTTCAATATCATCTGGATCAATTTCGTTTCCCTGCTGTAGGTAGCCCAATGCTTCGTCGTTTTCAGAAAGCTTAAGTGCTTCACGAGCTGTCGCTAAGAATAGCTTTTCGTTGTATTGGTCAACGCTTAGCCCTTCTTGCAATACACGATATGCTTCTTCTTGTTTATTTACTGCATCTAATGCTTGTCCCAAGTATGGGTAAAGTGTTGCGTATTGAGGATCTGAATCACGAAGTTCTTCAAATAAATCAATTGCTTCGTCGTATTCCTTTAGTTGTAGGTAAGTGAACGCTGTTTCGAACTTAACGTCTGAAGACATATCAATTGTCTTAATTTGCTTTAGGTATCCAATTGCATTTTCAAAGTTACTGTCGTTAGCGTATGAAATCCCAATTCTTTCAACAATGTTAACAGCTGATAGATTAGTGATTCCCTTCTTAATCAAGCTTAAGTACAAAGGAATAGCCTTATTGTATTCACCCATTGTGTAATACAATTCCGCCAACGCAAATGTGATTACTTCCTCGTCAGGGGCTAATTTTTTAGCCTCTAGCAGCTTTTCACGGCTAACTTCAAATAACTCCTGAGTTTGGTATAAGTCGGCTTGAACCATCAAAGATTGAAGGTAAGCAGGTGAATCTTTGCTAATCTTGCTTAATTGTTCCAAAGCTTCATCAGTATTACCTTCACTGATTAAAATATCAGCGATGTCGGTTCTTAGTTCGTCTTCATCAGGGAACTTCTTCAAGAGTTTTTCATATAGTTCTTTTGCTTGGTTGGTGAAACCATATGAGTATAGTTCTTCAGCAAGTGAATACACCATTTCATCGCTATCATGGTGTAATGCTAGATTATATTGTTTATTAAATTCATCGATTTTTCCTTCTTCAAGGAATTCTAGTGCTTTTTGTGAGTAGCTCAAAAATCTCGCTCCTATCATTTAAAACATATAAAAAAGGCCAGTCCGTAAAACGGACTAGCCTAATTATAGCATACTGTTATTATTTAACAGCATCCTTTAAAGCCTTACCTGGTTTGAATGCAGGTACTTTGCTTGCAGGAATTTGAATTTCTGCACCAGTTTGAGGGTTACGACCCTTACGAGCAGCACGTTCACGTACTTCGAAGTTACCGAAGCCGATTAATTGTACCTTTTCGCCTTTAGCCAAACTACCTTGGATTGAATCAAATACAGCATCAACTGCTGCAGTTGCATCCTTCTTAGTTAAACCAGTTTTAGTAGCAACACTACTTACTAATTCTGCCTTGTTAGCCATGTGTGTTTCACCTCCCACAATGTTCGGAAAACAATCTATGCTTTTCGACTTATGTAATCACAACAAATTAATGTCATTACATTTATTCAAGATATCACATAAATGCCCGCAATTCAACGATTTTTAATATTTTTCAGCATAAAATATTAAATTTTTTTACTAAATAACCTTTATTACTTACGTTTTCTAGAAATGATTTTAATCGGAGTCCCAGAAAAGTCAAAGTGTTCTCTAATTTGATTTTCGATATATCTTCTATATGAGAAATGCATTAGTTCTTCATCATTTACAAAGATAACAATGGTAGGTGGTTCACTAGTAACTTGGGTTGCGTAGTAAATACGTAACTTCCTACCATTGATACTTGGTGTTGGTGTCATGGCAATTGCATCCATTAATACATCGTTTAGCATTGATGAAGAAATACGCTTAGCATGGTTGTCATAGACACGCTTGATCAAGTCAGGAATTTGGCTTAAACGTTGCTTAGTCTTAGCTGAAACAAACAAGATTGGAGCATATGATAGGTATTGGAATTGACTTCTAATCCCTGCTTCAAATTCTTGTTGAGTCTTACTGGTCTTCTTCAAAGTATCCCATTTGTTAACAATGATGATGACACCTTTTCCACCTTCGTGGGCATAACCAGCAATACGCTTATCTTGTTCACGAATACCTTCTTCAGCATTTAAAACGATTAAGGCTACATCACTATTATCGATGGCTTTCATCGCTCTCATTACTGAGTATCTTTCAGTATTTTCGTAAACTTTACCACGTTTTCTCAATCCGGCAGTATCCACCATGGTGAATTCTTGACCGTCTTGTTCAAATTCAGTATTAATAGCATCTCTAGTTGTTCCAGCAACGTTTGAAACAATTACTCTATCTTCACCTAAAATGGCGTTAACAAGTGAAGATTTACCAACATTAGGACGGCCAATTAAACTGAACTTGATATTGTCGTCATTTTCTTCTTCTGTTTTTTCATCGAAGTTCTTAATAACTTCATCCAATAAGTCCCCTAGACCCAATCCATGGGCACCAGAAATTGGATATGGATCGCCAAATCCTAATGAATAGAAGTCATAGATGTTAGCACGGCTTTCAAAGTTATCAACCTTGTTAACGGCTAAAACGATTGGCTTATTGGTTCTGTATAAAATTCTGGCAATATTATCATCAGCGTTAGTAATTCCTTCTTTTCCATTAACCATAAAGATAATTACATCAGCTTCATCAATTGCGATTTCTGCCTGTGCAGTGATTTGTTTTACGAATGGTTGATCACCTATTTCAATACCACCGGTATCAATCATACTAAATTCGTGTCCTAACCATTCACCGTGGGAATAAATTCTATCTCTGGTAACACCAGGAGTATCTTCAACGATAGAAATTCGTTCCCCAGCAATACGGTTAAAAATTGTTGATTTTCCAACGTTAGGTTTTCCAACGATTGCAACTGTAGGTAAACTCATTTAATATTCACCCTTTCTTTCATAATGAAAAAAATATCCTTCACCAAAAAATGAAGGATATTTTTAAAGATTATAATATATTATTGATTATCTTCGTCTAATCCTTTACCAACAATGTCACCTAAAGTGAATCCATTTTCTTCTTCAGGAGCATTTTCAGTAGCATTATCAGTAGCTTCGACATGTTCACTTGAATCTTGAGCATTTTCTGGTTCAGGTTCAAGAGCACGTAATGATAAAGCTAAACGATGTTCACTTGGGTTAACATCTAGAACTTTAGCATCAACAGTTTGACCAACCTTTAATACATCAGAAGGTGTATTAACATGTTTGTGTGAAATTTGAGAAATGTGAATTAAACCTTCAACACCAGGAATTACTTCAGCAAAAGCACCAAAGTCAACTAATCTCTTGATAGTAGCCTTTACAGTACTACCTTGAGGAGCTTTTTCTTCAATTTCATCCCATGGTTGTGGCTTAGTTTGCTTGATTGAAAGTGAAATTCTTCCACGTTCTTCGTCCATAGCAATAACCTTAACTTTAACGTCTTGGCCATTTTCTAGAACATCAGCAGGCTTGTTTACACGTTCGTATGAAATTTCTGAAACGTGAACTAGTCCGTCGATACCACCAAGGTCAACGAAAGCACCGAAATCAGTCATACGTGCAACTTTACCTTCAACAACATCACCAACATTTAGCTTGTCCATAACTTCTGAACGAGCTTCTTCTTGGTTCTTAGCTACAACGTCGCTGTGTGAAAGAACTAAACGGTTCTTTTCAGGAACGATTTCAACAATCTTACATTCGAATTGTTGACCGTTGTATTGGTTTAAGTTTCTTACAAAGTGGTTAGTGATCATTGATGCAGGGATAAATCCACGTACACCAGCGTCTACTACTAAACCACCACGTACTGCGTTTTGAACAGTAACAGTAATAGTTTCATTGTTTTCAGCTTTTGCCTTTAATTCGTCCCAAACCTTACGTTCTTCTAAACGACGAATTGATAGAAGGAAGCTTCCACCTTCTTTATCATCACCGATACGTGAAATTACAACAAATTTACCTTTGTCCCCAACTTTAAATTTGCTTTCAACGTCATCGACAGGTTGTGAGGATAGTTCACGACGAGGAACAACTCCTTCAACCCCGGTGTTGTCAATACCAATAATTAATTGATGATCCTTGTCAAAGGCCAAAATTTCACCACTGACAACATCGTTAATATTAACTTGGTCCACACTATCCAAGGCTTCTAATAAATCTTTGTTTGTTTGTTCATCTGATTCACTCATCTGATATTTCCTCCTTGAGACTACTATAACTTACATTCTAGACTATGTTATTAATAAAATCTAGTTTAATGATTAAATTATAGTGTTTGTTTTTTTGTTATTTCATCAGAGATGGCATCAACCACTTGATCAATTGACATTGAAGTAGTGTCAATTTCCTTTGCATCAGCGGCTTTTGTCAATGGAGACACGGCTCTATGAGAGTCTTTGTAGTCTCTTTCTTCAATTTCTTTTTTCAATTGTTCTAGTGGAACATGAATACCCTTTTCGGCATTATCTTTAAAACGACGATCAGCTCTTTCATCAACACTAGCAATCAAGAAAATTTTAACTTCAGCATCTGGTAAAACTGTTGTTCCGATATCTCTACCGTCCATAACAATACCACCTTTAGCTGCAATATCTTGTTGTCTTTGAACAAGTTCTTTTCTAACTGCACCTAGACTAGCAACAGTTGATACATTATTTGTAACATCTTCTTGTCTAATATCGTTAGTAACTTCTTGTCCATCAAGGAAAACTTTTTGTTGCTTTTCCCCAGGTTCAAAAGTAATTTCAGTATCATTTAACATGTCTAAAATCACTTTTTCGTCATCCAAAGGATATCCTAATCGTAAAGCCTTTAGAGTAGTTGATCTATACATTGCACCAGTATCACAGTAAATATATGAAAATCTTGCTGCAACTAATTTAGCAACCGTACTTTTTCCAGCAGATGCTGGTCCGTCAATCGCTACTTGTAACTTACTATTATTCATAAACTTAAACACCACTTAATTTTATTTTACTAGAATCTTTTGGCCGTTTCTAACCTTGTTAGAATCAGCAATACCGTTAAGTCTCATTAGACTTTGAACACTTGTACCGTACTTCTTAGCAACACGGTATAAATCAGTCATACCATCTTGGCCAATAACAGCATATCCACTGTTGTTATCAGTTGTTGATTGGTTGGTAGTTGTTGTTTGATTTTGTGTGTTATTGTCGTTAGTTTGGCTTTGAGTATTATTGTTTGAATTATTCATTGTGTTGTTCATGCTTGATGAACTGCTCATTGCTGAAGAACTACTCATTGAACTTGAGCTAGACTTCATTGAGCTTGAACTTTCTTTATCCTTATCACTAGATTTCTTCTTTGAAGACATTGAAGAAGATGATGAAGAAGTAGTTGTTGTAGAGTCAACGTTGTTGCTACCACTTGGGCTACTAATCATTCCGTATACTAGCGCAAATAATCCAATTACTACTAGGATTGTAATTAAAACGATTGCAACTGTCTTATGTCCTCTATGTTTTCTTCTATTTTCTACTCTTGAAAAATTACTGTAATCGTCGTTATTATTCAAAATAATGACCTCCTAATAATATCTTATGTCTTAATTATACATGAATTTTACTATTTAGAAAAAAGAGTTTGAATAATACTTTGCCATTTGATGTTTCGTGACCGCGAATTCAGGCTCTTGCTTTCTTGAACTAAATCCATCTGTTCTAATTGTAGTTGGGTCCCATCCCCATTACAACAATTTTCATCATGTTCAGAAAAATTTTCGTTAAAGTATCTAAGTAAAAACGCTCGCTTACATCCCTTTGTTTTCACATAACCTAACATTTGGTTTAAGGATGTTACTAATTCATTTCTTCTTCCCTCAAATATATTAATTACTCCGTTTTTCGTAAAACCACTTTGAAAATAATAGTTAATGAGATCAGCTTTTTCGTCCAATTCATTATTTTTTAGTTGTTGATAATGATTATAAAAGAAGTTAATCATATCTTCACTGGGAATCGTGTCATCGATAAATCGATATTGTAAAATTTCGTCTTTTTCTTTATACAAGATAACTGAGATACTTTGTTTACCATCCCTACCAGCTCTTCCCATCTCTTGGACGTATGATTCCAAATTAGCGGGCATGTGGTAATGAATAACAAATCTGATGTTATCCTTATCGATTCCCATTCCAAATGCACTTGTGGCACAAATGATATCAATTTGGTCACTAATAAACTGATGTTGAATCCGATATCGACTATCAGCATCTAAATCTGCATGATAAACCTCAACATTTAAATTGGTTTTCTCTTTTAGCCACTCGCAAACCGCGTTGGCAACCTTCTTACTAGAGAAGTAAATAATCCCTGGCTTCATCAATTTATTGACTAGGTAAAGCAGCTGATTATTTTTATCTTCATTACTAGTAAATGTATCAACTGCTAATGCAATGTTAGGTCGATTTGTCGAATACTTTATCGTTTCTACGTTTGGCAAGCCAATTTTTTCTTTAATGTCTAAAACGACATCATTAGAAGCAGTCGCAGTCAACATTAATGTAGTTGGGTGATTTAAACTAATGATTATATCCTTTAAATTGAGATATTCAGGTCTAAAGTCCGGTCCCCATTGGTTAATACAATGAGCCTCATCTACCACAAACAGTGATATTTTGTGCTGCTTAAAAGCATCTAATATATCCGAATTAGATAACATTTCTGGTGAAACATAAACATACTTGTAGTTATTTAAATTCTTGATGACTCTTTTTCGATCTACCCAAGAAAGATTAGATGTTATCGCCACCGTTTGCTTTTCACCCAAGTATCTCATTCTATCAACTTGATCTTGCATCAAAGAAATTAACGGTGATACCACGATTACCATCCCATCGACCATCTTACCAACGTATTGATAAATAAGTGTCTTACCAGTACCAGTTGGCAAAACACCTAACGTGTCTTTACCATCCAAGATTGATTGAATAACCTCTTTTTGACCAGAACGAAAGTCATTAAAGCCAAACCATTTCTTTAGATGTTTCTTTAATGCTTCATCACTTAACATCTTGTTTGCTCCTTAATATTTGATAAATTCTAAACTCAAAAAAATTAATATTTGTTTTTTCGCTAATTTGACGAAATTGCCAATCATCAATTGGCTGGTTATCAAAAGCTTGGCGTAACGTTCTTTCATCTTCAGCACTTACGATTTTAGAATAAGGAAACTTACTTTCTGGTAACCAAATTGCCATTTCTAATAGATGTTCTCGGATAGTTGATAGCTTGACGTTTAGGTTATTGGCGATTTGATCTAGCGTATTACCACTAACAAATTGCTTATATGTTTGAATCGCATGATGATTCATCTTTAAAGTTCGAACGTCATTTATCAATGGAAATAATAGCTGATCATCGTCATTAATAATATAGTTAATAAAATCGACCCAACCATCATATTCCATGAAGAATGCTTCAACTTTGGAAATATTCATGCTATCCGCCAATTGACCGGTTGTCATCCCATAGACATCGTGACCAATCATTTGTTGAGCGATGATATTAGCCTTCTTCTCATCAACTTGTGTCAAATACTTGGTTAAATAATTCTCTAATCGACTTACGATTTCTGCTTTATTTTGAATAAACCATCTTTTTACAATCATTGCACTCTTCATATCTGCTTTAACGGGATAATAATTCTTATTTTGATAGCTATATTCTGACACTGATTGAATAGCCAATAATATTCTTGCTTTAAACTCATTCACATCATAATCATATTGATACGATGTGTTCTGTAATATGTAAAAGGATTCCTTTACAGAATCCTTTTTAATTTGACCCTTTATGGTCAATTTATACTGAAATTCATCAACTTGTTTTGCTAAACCTTCTACGATTAACTCTTTGATTGCGTCGTTGATAGAATTTAGATCATATGTCTTTAGAATTGCTGAGTATTGCAAAATGCCATAACGCATTGCCCAGAAAAGTGTCGAAACGGTTCTTTTTCCGTTTAACAAGTTTTGAATTAATTTAATCCTTCTTGGTTGAGTCGACGATAGAAGCAATAACAGCAAATCTTTGTTCATTGTTTATCTCTTTTCTTTATATTTTTCCCATGCATTGCTTCTGTTATATACAATCACGAATACAATACCAATGAATAATCCCTTGATAATGTTAAATGGTGTGACTGTGTATAATACAGAATCCAATAGGCTAAAGCTCAATTTAAATCCTGTTAAATTGATGTATAGTGGTGTAATCACGAAATAGTTCAATACACTCATAACTAGTGTTAGCATGACTGTTTCAAACAGAACCATAATAACGTATTTAGCATTGTTTTTAACTAATTTGTTAACCAATGTAACTGATAATACGATTGTTAAACTAGCGATTAATAAAGCTGAAATACCAATCAAATTAATCAATGAAACACCGGTAAAGACGAAGTATAGTACCGCTCTTAGCAATGCTACAATCAAACCACTACGAGTTGATAATAACACAGTTGCCAAAAGAATTGGAATATCACCAAAATCTAACTTCATGTATGGTGCCATCGGTAAGATAGGCACCGAAAGATAGGTCAATAGATATGCCAATCCTCCTAAAATAGAAACCTGAACCAGGTTCTTCAAACTAAAACGACTACTTGTACTACTTAACATAATAAATCCTCCATATGAGGAATATCTTCAAAAAAAGCCCATTGATCCATCGAAGACCAATGAGCTTGTTTGCGTACTCAAAAAGAGATCTTCTTTATACCAGACTGTACTGTCGGCTTTGGAATTTCACCAAATCAACTATCAAAAGATAGGTAGCGGGCTATAACCGCCGGTCGGGAATCTAACCCTGCCCTGAAGATAAACCAATTTTTATTTTTTCAAGAATGATTATAGCAAAAAAGGCTTGTTCTAAACAAGCCTTTTATCTCTTTTCAGTCATTTCGTATAACTTTTCAACTTCGAATTTCTTCAATGGTCGGTAATCACCTGGTTGTAATCCCTTTAGGTTTAGGAAAGCAAATGATTCACGTTTTAACTTCTTAACCGGATGACCGATGGCCTTGAACATGTTCTTAACCTCATGGTTTTTACCTTCATGAATTGTTAATTGCACAACTGCTGTCTTCTTGCCATTATCAGTTTCTAAGACGTTTGTCTTTGCAGGTGCTGTCTTCTTACCGTTGATCTTAACACCCAGTCTTAGTTGTTTTAATTCATCGTTAGTTGGAATTCCTTCCACCTTAGCAACATAAGTTTTTTCAACTTCGTACTTAGGATGAGTTAAACGGTTATCCAAGTCTCCATCATTGGTCATTAGTAAAAGACCTGAAGTATCGTAGTCCAATCTTCCAACTGGATAAATTCTTTGTTCAACATCTTCAAAAAAGTCTAAGACCGTCTTACGATCCTTTTCATCAGACACTGAAGTGATAATTCTTCTTGGTTTGTATAACAAGTAATATACTGGTGCTTCCTTGTTGATTGGTAATCCATCAACTTGCACTTCATCAGAAACTTTAACCTTTGTTCCTAGTTCAGTAACAACTTGACCGTTTACCTTTACGCGACCGGCTAAAATAATTTCTTCTGATTTACGTCTTGAAGCAACCCCGGCTTTAGCCATTATCTTCTGTAGTCGTTCCGCCATTTTCTTCCTCCTGAAGTAAAATTTCATTATCAATTTTTGGTAATTCGTTTAAGCTCTTAATTCCAAACAACTTCAAAAAGTTATCAGTTGTTGTATAGAGCTTCGGATGACCCGGTACTTTCTTGTAACCGGCAGTGGCAATTAGACTTTGTCTCAACAATCTTTGGACCGTCTTACTGCTGTTCACACCTCTAATGTCATCCACTTCAACCCTCGTAATCGGTTGATTATAAGCAATAATCGTAAGTGTTTCTAGCGCTGTTTGAGTTAAAGAAATGCTTTCATCACTTTGCAAATATCCCTTAATTAGGTCGTTTAGTTCTTCCTTCGTGGCAAGTTGAACCTTATCAGAATATTCCATCAACGTAAATGGTGAGTCTTCGTGTTCAAAAGACTCCTTTAGTTGATTCATTAACGTTTCTAGCTCACTAGTACTTAGTTTTAATAATGTACTTAGATTGTCGTATGTTATTCCATCTTCACCAGATATATATATTAGGCTCTCTAGCTGCGCTAACTTACTAACCAATTACTCTTCACCTTGCTTTGCGATTTTTTCTAAATAAAGTTTGTCGTCAATTTGTCCGACTTTGACTTTTTGTTCCTTAACTAGTTCTAGTAGTGACAAAAATGTAGTAACTACAAATTCAACGTTACTAGTCTTATCAAATAAGGAATCAAATTCAACCGATTGTTGTTTGGATAATCTATCCATAACATATGTTGATTGGCCTTTGACAGTGTATTCCCATTCAATCACTGAATGTACATATGGTTCGTTTGATTTAATTTTTTCAATAATTCGATCAAACGCTTGTTGAATTAAATCGATACTGAATTTTTCGTTATCGTTAAAATCAATCATCTCATCGACGCTTGGTAAAACGGGATCAACACTGTGATATTGACTAGTCTTAGTTTCCATCTTCTTCAATACTTTTGATACTTCTTTATATTCTTGATAAATCAAAAGTTGATTTACTAATTCATCCCGTGGATCCTCATAATCGTCATCTTCGTTAATTTCATCATTTCGAGGCAACAATAACTTAGACTTAATCGCCATCAAATTGGATGCCATTACAAAGTACTCACCTGCGATATTAACGTTTAGGTTCTTCATCTCAGTTAAATATTCAACGTATTGTCTGGTAATCTTTTCAATTTGGATGTCATAGATATCCATTTCAGATTGCTTGATTAGATGTAACAGTAATTCTAAGGGGCCATCAAAATCATCAATGTGAATATTTATATTGTTAGAGTTATTGAACTCTGGTTCCATTACGTTTCTCCCAAATTTCACAGATTGAAGTGGTATCCATTGTTCCGACAATCTTTTTACCCATATATAAGTTATTTAAATCATCGATCATTGAACAACAGTTATTAATATTCCAAGAATCAGGTGTTAAGACTACTCTTCTTAGAACTAATAAATCATTTTTTTGTTCAATTGCGACTAATCCAGCCCAATTGTCATCTTGATTTTTCCATAAGTAAATAACACGGTTATCACTATCTTCATACCAGTTCATTTCATCTTCTAAATGATTTCCCTTATTCATGTCTGGTAATAAAGAAAGCATATCCATAGCGATTTTTTTATATTCTGTTCTATATTTTAGTAGCATCCCAAATTCCTCCAATCTGTGCTTTAAGCGTGTGGATGAAAGTCATCAAACGCCTTATTTAGATGTTCATGGGAAACATGCGTATAGATTTGAGTTGTTGAAATATCCGAGTGCCCCAATAACTCTTGTACAACTCTCAAATCTGCTCCATTTTCTAGTATATGAGTGGCAAATGAATGGCGTAAAGTATGTGGCGTAACCTTTTTCTTAATTCCAGCTAAACCAACATATCGCTTAAGCTTTTGCCAAATGCTTTGTCTACTCAAACCAGACCCGTGAGCATTTAAGAATAGATAATCACAATGTCTTCTTTTTAGCAAAAGATTGCGACTGTTTTCCATATAAGTGTATATCCATTTAATGGCTTGAGAACCAATCGGAATAATTCTTTCTTTGTCTCCTTTACCAATTGTTTGAATAATTCCCATATCCAAATGTAAATTATCCATTTTCAAATTAACTACTTCGCTAACACGCAATCCCGTAGCGTACATGACTTCTAATATTGCCCTATCTCTAATGCCATATTTATCGTTTGTATCGGGAACTGCCAGTAATTTATCGATTTCATTCATCGTCAATACATCTGGTAAATGATTGGCTGATTTAGGGGTATCTACATTGACCATCGGATCTTCGATGATGAAGTGATATCTTTGTAGGTACTTAAAAAACTTTTTCATCGTTGAAACAAAACGGATTATGGAATTTCTTGCCTTTCCACAATCCTTCATGTACTTCATATAATCTAAAATTGTCTTTGAATCGACTTTTTTAAATTCTCTAATATGATTGTCTTTTAAATAATTGATAAATCCTTTAATGTCTTGATGATAGCTCTTAATCGTATTATCTGATAATCCGCGTTCAATTACCAAATAATGTAAGTAGTCCTTAACTTCGGAGTCCATAATATCACCCGATTTTATTCAATATCAGTTTCTTTACCCTTTTCAGTTAACAACATTTCGCCATCTTTTTGTTCAATCAGACGGTTCTTCAAAAGATTACCTACCGCACGTTTGAATTGTCCCTTACTGATACCAAAGAAGGCCTTGATATCTTCAGGAGTACTCTTGTCGGTATATGCAATTTTTCCATCTTCTGATCTCTTCAAGACAGCAAAAATCATTTTTGAATCATCACTGATTGCTTCGTATGCACGAGGTTTCATTGATAGGTTTAATGTTCCATCTCGTAAAATTCCGATCACTCTTACATCAACTTGTTGACCCAAGCGTGGTTCCATTTCACGTTCGCTCGGATGGATAAATCCTAATCGATAGTCATCTGTGATAACACGTGTTCCGGCTAGCTTTAATCTATAAGTTGTCGCCTTCATGTTACGGTTCTTTAGCTTGGGATTAGCTGGGATTGAAATACTTTTGAAGATTTCTTCGTCAGCTAATTCACCCCAAATTCGATCTTTTTTATCGATTTTTAAGGCAATCATGACTTTATCACCATGTTGAGGCCATAACTTTGTTAATTCGGGAAGATCATCGATTGATACAGCGATGTCCTTGTTAGGTAAACCGATATCAACAAAGATTCCCAATCCATACTTGCTTTGGACAACCGTTCCAAATGCATAGTGGTCCACTTGGACATCTGGAATGTTTCTTGTTATTTGCATCTTGTGGTTTTCATTTTCATATGCAAATCCCTTAAAGTTACTACCAATCTTTAGTGGCTTTAATATTTCGTCCTTATCCAATAGGAATGTTGTTCCTTCAATTTGAACAAAATAGTTTTTGTCATTTTCGTCAGTTACTTTACCAGAAACAACACGGCCTAAAAAGTTATTCATTAATATTCCTCATTTCGAATCGTTATATGTCAATTCTACACTAATTTACATAATATTTCGATAAAAAAAGAGGATGCATTTAAAATGCATCCTCTTTTCGAGTAAATATTATAGTGAGTTAGCAGCGCCTGCGTAAACAATTCCGCGACGTGCATCTACTGTAATAGTTTGACCGTCTGAGATGTTTTCAGTAGCACCCTTAGCGCTAACAATAACAGGAATTCCTAGTGAAATACCTAATACTGCAGCATGTGATGTCATACCACCATCTTCAACGATAATTGCGCTTGCCTTCTTAATAGCTGGCAAGAAGTCTTTGTTGGTATTCTTAGCTACCAACACGCCACCGTCAACAGCCTTGCTGTTTGCATCGGCAGCGTTACTTGCTAAAAAAGCTTTACCGATAACAGTCTTGTCGCCAACACCTTGTCCTTGAGCAAGTTCTGAACCGATCAACTTAACGCTCATTACGTTAGTTGTACCCTTTTCGCCAACAGGTAGACCTGCAACTACAAGGATTAAGTCGCCTTCCTTAGCTAAGCCAGTTTCAACTGCCTTCTTAGCTGCGAAGTCGAACATACCATCACTGTTTTCTGGCTTGTCAACAACGATTGGTTGAACACCCCAGTTAACCATTAGACCACGACGTACACGGTCATCAAAAGTTAATGCTAAGATATCAGCATTTGGATGGTACTTAGAAATCATACGAGCTGAGTAACCAGTTGAAGTAGTAGTTACGATAGTCTTGATGTCAAGATCCTTAACCATTTCAGCAACTTGCTTACCGAATGCTTCAGTAACGTCACCGTTGTTGAATGCAGGACGAGCGTCACCGTATTCATCGTAGTGGTTTTCAGCCTTAACGTCTAACTTAGCCATAGTAGCAACTGCTTCTGCTGGGTAGTCACCGTTAGCACTTTCACCTGAAAGCATAGTAGCATCAGTACCGCTTAATACAGCGTATTCAACGTCTGAAGCTTCAGCACGTGTAGGACGTGGGTTTTCAATCATTGAGTCCAACATTTGAGTTGCAGTAATAACTGGTTTACCCATTTCGTTACATCTGTGGATTAAGTGTTTTTGAACGATTGGAACATTTTCTGCTGGAATTTCAACAGCCATGTCACCACGAGCGATCATCAAACCATCAGAAACCTTCATGATTTCTTCAAAGTTGTCGATACCTTCTTGTGATTCAATCTTAGGGAAGATTTGAACGTCTTCTTTGTGTTCGTCTTCAAGTAATTTACGGATGTCTAAAACATCTTCTGGTTTTCTTACAAATGAAGCGGCGATGAAGTTAATGTGCATTTCTGAAAGACCAAAACGAATGTCGCTTGAATCCTTTTCAGTAATACCTGGTAAGTTAATTGAAACACCAGGTGCAGTAACAGTTTTACGTGAACCTAGAGTAGCGTTGTTTTGAGCAACAACAACTAGTTCTTTGTTAGCTTCATCGATTTCTTTGATAACTGAGTCTAGGATACCATCATCAAATAAGATGTGGCCACCAACGTGAACGTCAGCTAATAAGCCAGGGTAAGTAACGGCGATCTTTTCTTTAGTACCTTCAATAGATTCGTCCATTGAAATTCTAAATTCGTCGTTAGTGTGGAATTCAATCTTACCATCTTTTTGGATAGTAGTACGGATTTCAGCACCCTTAGTATCAAGCATAAGACCAACAGTCTTACCAGTTCTCTTTTCGGCTTCATGAACTTTGTTTAAACGATCAAAGTGTTCTTCATGGTCACCATGTGAGAAGTTAAATCTGAAAACATTAGCGCCAGATTCGATTAATTTGACAATAGTGTCAACATCGGTACTAGCAGGTCCTAATGTACTTACGATTTTTGTTTTCTTCATAAGTAAAAATCTCTCCTTTTATTTTGTATGATAAATCATCCCTAAAAGATGACTATCATGCATAACTAGGTTTCATCTAGAATTGTATCACTTTTTAAAATTTATGTCTTTTATTTTTGCGCAATTTTTTAATAATTCAAAATTATTTATAAACTACATTGCCATTGCCTAATAATTGAATAAGTTTATCGTGCAATTCCTTGCTATTATTCAAATTATTGTCAGTACTTAACAGCTTTTTAGTACCGTTTTGTGAATTATATATAACGACTTGATGAGTTCCATGATTTTGTTTCATCAATGCATAAACATTTCTCAATACTTGATTGGAATTGTGGGCTTCATCAATCTTCAAATACCATTTTTCACTAGGCATTTGTTTTTTGATTTTACTCAAAACATTTGCTGCTGGGTACATCTTATCGGCAATCAGTTGATACTGACCGTTTCTCTTTTCTGGTTTACCACTTACCAAAATTACCATGGATGTTCTAATCCAATTAGCAATAAGTTTGTAAGTTGATGGGAAGGCTGTCACGTTAATATCTCCGGCAACATCGGTTCCATCAACGAATGCCATATTGTCACCCTTTTTGGTTCTAATGGTCTTAACTCGTTGGACAAACAATAGACAGTTAATTGGTTCGTCATAACTACCCAATTCGTCTGAAGAAACAATCTTCATCGCACTTTGTAGTTGTTGATATTGTTCCACTGGATGACCTGATAAATAAACACCAACGTATTTATTTTCTAACTCCAATTTATCAACTAGACTAAGTTCCTCAGCAACTCGCTTCTTAGGCTTTAATGTCTTAAATAAGTCTTGAGATCCGCCACTTAGGTTAACTGATTCAACGTATTCATCGATTGAATTAGCTAACTCGGAGCGATTATCGCTAAAACTATCAAAAGCACCTACGTAAATAAGTGGTTTTAATAAGTCATTCTTTCTAAACTGCGGTGAAATTCTGGAAATGAACTCTTCTAGTCCCTTGTATGGACCATTTTGTTCACGACCTTCAACAATTTCACGAATAAAATCACTACGGATTCCCTTGATGCATCTTAGGCCAAAGATAATGCTTTGCCCGTCATCAATAAACTCTTCAAACGACTTATTGATATCGGGTGCCAATACATTAATGTTGCGCTTCTTGGCCTCTACAACGTAAACATTAATCTTGTCATGATTTCCCATTACGGAGTTCAACAATCCGGTAAAGAATTGACGACTAAAGTGAGCCTTTAAGTATGCCAATTCAAACGCCATTTTACTATATGCGACGGCATGAGACTTATTGAAACCGTAACTAGCAAATCGTTCAATGTATTCGAACGTTTGACTAGCGGATTGCTTTGAATAACCTTTCTTTTCGGCTCCAGTAATAAACTTATCTCTCATGGATTCCATTACGCCTTGCTTTTTCTTACTCATTGCACGACGTAACAAGTCGGCTTCACCAAGTGTAAAGCCACCCATGATTGATGCGACTTGCATTACCTGTTCTTGGTAAACAATGATTCCATACGTTGGTCCTAACACATCAACAAGGGTTGAATCGATTCCTTCAACCTTTTCCTTGCCCTTCTTTCGAGCAATGAAGGTATCGATGTTTTCCATTGGGCCAGGACGGTACAATGCATCCACTGCCGCAACTTCATTAAAGTTATCAGGATGCAATGATTTCAAAACACGCTTAATTCCGTCAGATTCGAATTGGAAGATTCCATTAGTATCACCCTGTTGGAATAATTCCAGTGTTTTTGAATCGTTTAAATTAATCTTTCTGATATCAAAGTTACTGTTAACATCTTTTCTAACTAGTTGAATGATGTCGTTTAAAATTGAAAGGTTCTTTAAACCAAGAAAATCAATTTTCAACAAACCAATTTCTTCAACGTAGTTCTTAGAATATTGAGTAATCAATAGCTCTTCATTTCCTGATTGAAGTGGTGAAGTCTCAACAATTTTGTTTTGGCTTAACACTAATCCGGCAGCATGCGTCGATGAATGTCTAGGGTTACCTTCTAGTTTAGTAGCCGTTTCATACATCAACTTATTCAAGGCATTGTCGTTAACCAGGTTTCTTAATTTTTGTGAGTTATCGTAAGATTCCTTAAGTGTAATTTTTAACTTATTTGGAATTGCTTTACTCCACTCATCTTGTTCAAACTTAGATAATCCGAATGTTCTACCAACATCCCTTAATACCTGTTTGGTCGACATCGTATCAAAAGTAACGATTTGGGCAACGTTTTGATGTCCATACTTGTCATGAACATAGTTTAGAATTACTTCTCGTTTATCATCTGGAATATCCAAATCAATATCCGGCATTTGGGCACGTTGGTCATTTAAGAAACGTTCAAACAATAGGTCGTATTCAATCGGATCAACATCTGTAATGTACAAACAAAATGAAACAAGTGATCCAGCTGCTGAACCACGTCCGGGACCGGTCATGATATTTTGTTGATGGGCATAGTTAATAACATCCCACACGATTAGGAAATAATCGTTGAAGCCCATGCCATCAATCACTTGTAACTCGTGTTTTAGACGATCACGATATACTAGCCATTTGTCTTTTGGAACCGCTAGTTCTACTAAACGATGCTTTAAACCAGTTATACATAACTCTGCCAAGAAATCCTTGGATGACATGTTCTTGCCATTTTCATAGTGTGGTAGTACCGGTTGTTTTTTACTAATCTCGACATGACAGCTTTTTGCTACTTTTTCGTTATTAGTTAAGCACTCTTCCAGCCCTTTTAGTTGGTAGTCATTAATCACGTCAGAACTTTGTTTTAACCAGTTCTGAGTTCCTTCATGACTTTCACCAAGCGGATTAGTTAAACGTCGATTATCATCTCGAATGCATTGCATTATCTTTAGTGCAAATGCATCATCGCTATTTAGATTTTGGACTCTAGATGATGCAATTAGGCCAACCCCTAATTGTTCTGATAATGATTTAACTTGTTCAATGTAGTCATTATCTTCTAGTTTTTCTTCACTAATCGCTAAGAAGATATCATCATCTTGGTACCCATTCTTAAGATTACCTATAAAATCACTCACTGTATCGACTTGGTGTTGTTTAATCAACGCTGCTACCTCGCCGTAATCGGGAATAATTATAAAAGTATCTTTGGTAAAACTAAGTACATCATCTGTTGAGAGATTTTCGTTTTCTCTTGTTTTAGATAGAGTTGATAATTTCATAATGTTTCTGTATCCATCATTATTCTTTGCTAAAACAATCAATTGATTCGACTCTTCATCCGCTGAGACATTCTCAACAGACAAAGTAAGTCCGATGATTGGATGAATATTATTTTTTATACACTTATCATAGAATTCAATTGCACCATACATAACTTTGTCATCAGTCAACGCCAGGTTAGTATACCCACGTTTAATTGCTGTTGAAATTAATTCATCTATTGAGATTGTACTATTCAACAAACTGTATGAGCTCATTACGTTTAACGGTGTATAATCCATAAAAATCATCCCTTTCCTTCAACAATTATAACAAAAATATCAATTCGTTGGATTATTTATAACTGTTTTTTACTTCTTAACTGTGGTAAAATTTCTATGAAATGTGAGGTGGATATGATGAAATTCATTATTTCAAATCTATTAGTTATTTTCTGGGCTGTTATCTTCGGTGAAATCATCGGATACATTGCCAGTCAATTAACTGGACTAACCTATAACTTAACTGAAATTGGTGTCGTATCAGCCGTTGTTGTATTAATCGCTGTTAACGCTTTAACACTTATTTCAAAACACTCAGTCAAATAATAAAAGCTCAAGTTAATTAACTTGAGCTTTTTTTGTTTATTCAAATGTTAATTCATTGTTAGATAATCCAATCTTAACTGTAGATTTGGCTTTTACCTTGTCTGCAATGATTAACTTAGCCAATGGTGTTTCGACATTTCTTGTAACAAATCTTTGTAATGGTCTTCCACCATATTGTGGGTCGTATCCATTATCAGTGATCCAGTCTAGCGCTTCATCACTAACTTCAATCTTGATTTGTTGATCTTTTAAACGTTGACCTAATTGGTCGATTAAATGCTTAACAATTTGTCTTACATCATTCTTGGATAGTGGTTTGAATGTGATGATGTCATCAATTCGGTTTAGGAATTCTGGCTTAAAGCTCTTCTTCAACAATTCATTGACTTGTTTCTTAGCCTTATCAGAAATATTGCCGTCTTTATCCAAACCATTCAATAAGATATCAGAACCTAGGTTTGATGTCATAATCAATAGCGTATTCTTGAAGTCAACTGTGTGGCCTTGACCATCAGTTAATCTTCCATCGTCTAACACTTGTAGTAAGACGTTGAAGACATCAGGATGCGCTTTTTCTATTTCATCAAATAAAACAATGGTGTATGGGTCTCTTCTAACGGCTTCAGTTAATTGGCCACCTTCTTCGTAACCAACATATCCTGGAGCAGCACCAACAAGTCTGGAAACCGATTCTTTTTCCATGTATTCTGACATGTCAATTCTTACCATGTGTTCTTCTGAATCAAATAAGTTTTCAGCTAATGATTTTGCAAGTTCGGTCTTACCAACACCGGTAGGTCCTAGGAATAAAAATGATCCTAATGGCTTGCTTGGGTCTTGTAGACCAGCTCTAGAACGTAATACCGCATCGGAAACAGCTTCAACGGCTTCATCTTGACCAACTACTCGCTTGTGCAAGTTATCGTCTAAATGAAGTAGTTTTTCTCTTTCACCTTGCATCAAACGGGCTACCGGAATCTTAGTTTCACGGCTTAATACTTCGGCAATGCCGTCTTCTGTAACTGACTCACTAACCAACCAGTCATCTTCATGGTCTTGATTTTCCATCTTAGCAAGTTCTTCTTCAAGCTTTGGAATCGTACCGTGTTTTAGAATTGCCGCCTTATTTAGGTCGTATGAACTTTCGGCTTGTTGCAAGTCATTTTTAGCTTGGTCTAATTCAGCCTTCTTGTCACCTAATGTCTTAATGGATGATTTTTCTTGTTGCCATCTAGCGTTTAACTTATTAACGGTTTCCTTTAAGTTTGCTAGTTCTGGTTCTAGTTTGGCCAAACGAGCCTTGGATTCATCGTCTTCTTCGTTCTTTAATGCGGCTTCTTCGACTTCGGCACGCATTAACTTACGGTTGGCTTGATCCAATTCAGTTGGATTGGAATTCATTTCAACTTCGATTGTGGAAGATGCTTCATCAACTAAATCAATCGCTTTATCTGGTAAGAAACGATCTGGAATATAACGGTCTGCTAACTTAGCAGCTGCAACTAAGGCGTTGTCGTGAATTCTTACTCCGTGATGAATTTCTAGTCGTTCCTTAATTCCACGAAGAATTGTGATGGTATCGTCAACACTTGGTTCATCAACGCTAACCTTTTGAAAACGTCTTTCAAGTGCTTTATCTTTTTGCATGTACTTTCTGTATTCATCAACAGTAGTTGCACCAATCAAATGTAGCTCACCACGAGCTAACATTGGTTTTAAGATGTTTCCGGCATCCATACTACCTTCTGATTTACCTGCACCAACAATGTTATGAATTTCATCGATGAACATGATAATTTGACCTTCAGACTTTTTAACAGCCTTTAAAACAGCCTTCAAACGTTCTTCGAATTCACCACGGTACTTGGCACCAGCAATCAATGAACTCATGTCTAATTCAAATAAAGACTTATCCTTTAAGTTTTCAGGAACGTCATTTACGGCAATACGTTTTGCTAAACCTTCAACAATGGCGGTCTTACCAACACCAGGGTCCCCAATCAAAACAGGGTTATTCTTGGTCATTCTGGAAAGAATTCTAATTACGTCTAGAATTTCTTCGTCTCTTCCGATAATAGGGCCTAACTTACCTGCTCTGGCTTCGGCAACCAAGTCGACACCATATTTCTTAAGTGCTTGATAATTATCTTCTTGATTCTTTGAAGTCACCTTTTCGCCCCCTCTGATATTTTGTACTACTTCTTCAATCTTTTGTTTTGTAATTCCTTGGTCTTTTACATAGTCGACAACTTTGTTTCCTGTTGTATCCATTAATGCGATTACTAATGTATCAACAGCAACGTAGCCATCACCCAAGTTTGTTTTTTCTTTTTCTGCATTTTGTAATAGTTCGAGCATACTGGATGAAATATTTTGTCCATAGGCCACGCCTTGGCCATCTACTGTTGCAATTTCATCTAGTTGTTGATCCAATTGCTTTTCGAAATCATCAACGTTCATCCCTGCTTCAGCAAAAATTTGTCTTGCTAATTCACCTGGTTGAACCAATACCTTGAATAAATGGGTAATAGTGATTTCTTGATGTTTGCGATTAGCAGCCACCTTTTGTGCTTCAGCTAACGCTTGTGATACTGCTTCTGTTAATTCATCTGGATTCAATTATTTCACCTACTTAATAAAAAATACCTATGAGAAATCCATCTCATAGGTAAATTTTACCAAAAGGTCACATTAAATCAAATTATTTTGACCTTTTTTGACTAATTATTTTTCTGCGTTTAATTTAGCGATTTCAATAATGACGTCACATGCTTTTTCCATTGTTTGAACAGATACGTATTCAAAACGACCGTGCATGTTTTCACCACCGGCAAACAAGTTTGGTGTTGGTAATCCCTTAAATGAGATTGTTGAACCATCAGTCCCTCCACGAACTGGGAAAATGTCTGGTTTAACATCAACGTTGTTCATTGCTTCTTTGGCTAAGTCAACGACTTCCATATTCTTTTCGATTACTTCGGCCATGTTGTAGTATTGATCTTTAACTTCAACATGAACACGGTCATAATCAAATTGTTTGTTCATTTCATCAGCAATCTTTTTGAAGTATTGCTTTCTTTCTTCAAAACGATTTCTGTCATGATCTCTGATGATGTATGACATCTTAGTGTTGTCTGGCGTACCATTGATTTCAAGTAAGAAGTAGAATCCTTCCTTGCCATCAGTGTATTCAGGTCTTTCGTATGCAGGTAGCTTAGCATTGAATTCCATTGCCAATAAAGCTGCATTAACCATAACATCCTTGGCTTCACCAGGATGGACATCGGTTCCTTTGATTTCAACGGTTGCACCTGCAGCGTTAAAGGTTTCGTATTGTAGTTGACCCTTAGCCCCACCATCAACGGTGTAAGCCATGTCAGCACCGAAATCTTCAACATCAAACTTCAATGAACCAGTTCCGATTTCTTCGTCCGGACCAAACCCAACTTCGATTTCACCGTGCTTAATTTCAGGATGGTCAATTAAGTACTTCATGGATGAAATGATTTCGGAAACTCCTGACTTGTCGTCAGCTCCTAATAAAGTGGTTCCATCAGTTGTGATAAGAGTATCACCAGAATACTTATGTAGACTTTCAAATACGTTTGGATCTAAGTTGTATTCACCGTCACCTAATTTGATGTTTGATTTTCCATCATAGTTTTCTACAAATTGTGGGTTCACATTTTCTGAATTAAAATCAGCAGTATCAATATGTGAAATGAAACCAATTTTCTTCACATCTTTGTCGATGTTTGAAGGTAGAGTCGCAAATACATATGCACTTTCTTCATTTGTTCTTACGTTAGATAATCCAATTTCTTTTAGTTCTTCCTTTAATTGGTTCAAAAATACTGTTTCACGGTTTGCTGATGGAATAGTAGTGCTGCTTTCATCAGAACGCGTGTTAATCTTAACGTATCTCAAAAAACGAGGTACTAAGTCTTCATACTTACTCATGGTGTTTCCCCCTAAATAAATTGATATGGATCAGTGTTTATAGAAGATTCTATCACATCTATTGGCCAATCATAATCTTTTGCCCACTCTTTGAACATTTCTGCCAAATATGGCTTACAAATACTTTCAATATGGTGGCCAGGATCGACAACTGACATATGGTCAGCAATCATATCATGACCGACATGATAATAAACATCCCCGGTAACATAAACGTCTGCACCTTTACCCTTAGCAATATTATAGAACTTACCACCATCGCCACCTAAAACCGCGACTTTTTTAACTGGTTTATTCAATTCATGACTAATTAATCGAAGGCCGGAAACGTTAAAGTATTCCTTACAATTATGCGCAAATTGTTCGACTGTTGTGGTTTCCTTTAGTTCACCAATGCGACCCATGAAGTATTCAACGCCCTTATAGTCTCCTTGACTTACTAGTCCTTCCACGTTTCTTAAGTCCATTGCTTCAGCTAACCAATCGTTCATACCGCCATCGGCATTATCTAAATTGGTGTGGGCAGAATAAACAACGATGTTGTGCTTAATGATATCGGCATACATCTTGTTTTGTGGGACATCTAAATCCATGTTCTTAACGGGTCTAAACATCGCTGGATGATGAGAAAAAATCATATCACAGTCGTTTTCAATCGCTTCTTCAACCACTTCTGGTCTAACGTCTAAGGTTACTAATACCTTATGAATTTCTTGATTAATCGATCCGATTTGCAAACCGATTGGGTCGTGTTCAACCGCAATCTCCTTTGGTGCAAATTTTTCAAACTGGTTAATTAAGTCGAATGCTTTCATTTATAACACCTCTTTAATTTCCTCAATTTCTTTCTTCATTGAATTAATCTTATCAACTGGTTTGTCATGCTTAGCCAAGTTCATTTGGTCAATTACCATTTCAATTCTTTCAATTTCGTTTTCCCACTTTTCAACGAAGACATTTGAGTGTTGTTTTAGTAAAAATGGGCCAAACTTAATTTCTTGTTCTGTGTATTTAACAGTTTTGTCAGTCTTTTTCGCAACGATAATTTCATAGGTATGACCGTCTTCTCTTAAGATGGTTTCATCACTAATTTCATATTGGTTATTCGTTAGCCAATTTCTTAATCGATCTTCTCCAACGTTTGGTTGAAGTATCAATAATTCGTCGCCTGACAAGTGTGACTTGCCATTTTCTAGAATGTTCTTGATTAAGGTTCCACCCATTCCGGCAATGGTAACACAATCAATTCTATCCTCTGGTTGCACTGATAATAAACCATCAGCTAGTCTAGTGTCGATTCGGTCACTTAATCCTTCAGCTTTAATTTCTTGAATTGCGTTGTCTAGAGGTCCCTGAGCAACCTCACTAGCAATTCCAAATTCAATTTGTTTTTGTTTCATCAAATAAACTGGCAAGTAAGCATGATCTGATCCGATGTCTGCTACTCGACTATTTTGCGGAACAAAATCTGCAACTACTTTCAATCTTTGAGATAACTTATTTGCGTCCATAAAAACACCTTTTCTACTTTGTTATTATTTATATTATAACCGCTATAGAAAATAAAAAACAGATAGCAAATGCTATCTGTTTTAATATTATTCAAGGAAATCCTTTAGTTGTTTACTTCTGGATGGGTGGCGTAACTTTCTCAAAGCCTTAGCTTCAATTTGTCTAATTCTTTCACGAGTAACACCAAATACCTTACCAACTTCTTCAAGAGTTCTAGTACGACCATCGTCTAGACCGAAACGTAATCTTAGTACGTTTTCTTCACGGTCAGTTAGAGTATCTAAGACACCTTCAAGTTGTTCCTTTAGTAATTCGTATGCAGCGTGGTCGGCTGGACTAGTTGCATCTTGGTCTTCGATGAAGTCACCTAAGTGAGAGTCATCTTCTTCACCAATTGGTGTTTCTAGAGAAACTGGTTCTTGAGAAATCTTTAGAATGCTTCTAACCTTTTGAGTTGGCATATCCATTTCAGCACCAATTTCTTCAGGTGTAGGTTCACGACCTAAATCTTGGAGTAATTGTCTTTGAATACGGATTAATTTGTTGATTGTTTCAACCATGTGAACTGGAATTCTGATAGTTCTAGCTTGGTCAGCAATCGCACGTGTAATAGCTTGTCTAATCCACCAAGTAGCGTAAGTTGAGAACTTGAAACCTTTTCTGTAATCAAACTTTTCTACGGCCTTCATTAGACCCATGTTACCTTCTTGGATTAAGTCCAAGAATTGCATACCACGACCAACGTAACGCTTAGCAATTGAAACAACCAAACGAAGGTTAGCTTCAGCTAGTTCTTGTTTAGCTTCTTCATCGCCTTCTTCAATACGAAGAGCCAAATCAACTTCTTGGTCAGCAGTTAGAAGTGGAACACGTCCAATTTCTTTTAGGTACATTCTAACTGGGTCGTTAATCTTAACACCAGTTGGAGCTGAAGCTGAGTTCTTCAATTCAGCTTGGGTAACCTTCTTAGCTGCTTCTAGGGCACGTGGATCTGGATCACCATTTTTATCAACAACACTGATACCAGCGTCTTCGATTTTTTCTAGTAATTCATACATTTCAGTCTTAGTTAGCTTGAATGGCACAGCAATTGTGTCATTAACATCGTCATAAGTAACGTGTCCAACTTTCTTTTGCTTCTTAATTAAAGCGTTGGTTGATTCTTTTAGTTCTTTCTTGTTTAACTTCTTTTCAGCCATTAAAGTGCCTCCTAAATTACGATCTGTCGTTCAACTGTTTTTGTCTTTGTAACTTGATGATTTCCATCGCTAGTTCGGTTTGCTTATCAACATCCCCTAGCTTCTTGGCATCATTCAATTCAGCCTGTTTGTTCTTAAGCTGAACATCGATCGGCGCCTCATTCATTATTATATTAACATAATCGTCAACCTCTTCTTTATTTGGCGCATCGCTTAACGGTAACATTTCGATATTAATCAACATGTTTTGTAACTTTTCTTCTTTAATGAAGTCTTGAAACTCTGCTGATTTATATTCGTCATGTGTTGCCATATAGCCTTGTGCCAATGTGTACAGAAGTTGAAAATCATCATCCACAAATGAAAAACCATCTTTACTCATCAAATGTTGCCACATTTCACGTGACATCAAAATGCGATTAAATAGATATAATTCCGCCAATTCAACCTTGCTGTGTGATCTGACGTTATCAATTGGTTGGATGAATGGATGACCTTGTTGTGGTTCATCCCTTGATTTTTGAATCGACTTCTTAACGTTATTCTTTTGAATATAGGTATTCATTCGATTAGTCAAATCTAGCTTGTTCAAGTTAAATTGATCAGATAATTGGTTAACATAAATGTCTCTTTCCAATGGATCGGAAATCTTAGCAACTTCCTGTAAGACATCGTTAATATAACTAATCTGGTCAGTTTCGTTATCCAAGTTACGGTTCAACTTGAAGTATCGCATCTTGAACGAAAGTGGCGATTCATACGCAGAATGCATATAACTAGCAAACTTTTCCTCACCATATTGTTTACGATATTCATCGGGATCAATTCCCTCAGGCATTTGAATAACACCTAGAGATAAATCTGTATTACCTAGTAATGACAATGCTCGATTAATCGCATTTTGTCCCGGTGCATCACCATCATAACAAACACTAACGCTTGGTGTTAAACGTTTAATCGTAGCGATTTGTTCGGTGGTAAGACTAGTTCCCATTGAAGCAATTCCGTTGGTTACACCTGATTGATAAGCAGATATAACATCCATGAATCCTTCAAACAAGATAACATTCTTTTGCTTTTGAATGGTTGTCTTAGCGTCAGATAGGTTGAATAAGACTTTTCGTTTGTTGAAAATTTCAGTTTCAGGACTGTTTAGGTATTTTGCCGTTGAAGCATTTTTATCCATTACACGTCCTGAGAAACCAATCAGATTGCCAAACTCGTTTTTAATTGGGAACATGATACGGTCAAAGAAACGATCACGAAGTTTACCATCGTCAGTTTCAATAAATAGACCAGATTTTCTCATGTCATCATATTGAACTTTCTTGTTTTCCAAAAACTTATTTAAGATTTGTTCCTTAGGTGCAAATCCCAAACGGTAGAACTTGATGGTCTCATCGGTCAATCCTCGTTCGTGCAAATAATCTAATGCTGGTTGCCCCACTTCAGTATTCATCAAAATATGACTGTACAATTCAGTGGCTAACTCATGCATATCGATTAATTTTTTCTCAACCGGATTGATGTTTGATTTAGCTTTATTGGAATGCCTATATTGGTCTGGAATTTCAATTCCTTGCATATCAGCAACTCTCATTACCGCTTCCGGATATGAAAGATTTTCCAATTCCATCATGAACTTAAAGACATTTCCACCTCTTCCACAACTGAAGCAGTGAAAGATTTGTTTTTGTTCATTAACAGAAAATGATGCAGTGTTTTCATTATGAAATGGACATATACCAAATAGATTACTACCAGATTTTTTCAATGAAACAAATTGACCAACAACATCGGCAATGTTGGTTTCATTTCTAATCTGATCAATTACTTCTTCAGGAATCATTGTCAGCATATCTCCTTTCACTGATAAAAGTCGCACCGATTTTTAGTGCGACTTTTGTTAAAAATACGAATAAATATTATACAGTATTTTATCAACCCATCATAGGTTTGTCTATCAATTCTATTTTACGATTAGTTGGTTTAAATCAGCAAACCAGTTAATCATGTTTGATAACTTAGTTAGTTCACGTAAGTGATTGTTCTTAACGTTTTCGTCTTTAGCCATAACCATTGTTTGGTCAAAGTAGTCGTTAATTGAATCCTTCAAGTCGAATAACTTGTTATATTCGTCGTTTGCACTTAGTGAGAAGAAGTCACCAGAGATTGCTTCAACGTTTGAATGAAGGTTCTTTTCAGAATCGTTTTCAAACAATGATTCATCAACATTTAAGTCGTCTGAAGCAAAGTCTTGTTTTTCTGAAATTCTTAGAACACGAGTTAATGCTTCAACTGATTTCCTGAAGTTATCATCTTCCTTGTGTTCGTTTAGAATGTCGGCAACGTTAAAGATAAATTCGATATTATCATTGTTTGAGTTACCTGCAGCATCGATAATATCATATCTAATCTTGTCGGCCTTTAGTTGCTTAACAATTCTATCCTTGATGAATGAAACGATTTCGCTAATTTCCTTGTTTTGATCCAAGTCAGGAGCAACGTTAGCATCCTTTTCAGCATTGATGAATGCTTCCATCATTTCAGTTAAGTTGAAGTTTAGTTCTTCGTTCTTAACAATTCTAACGATACCGTTAGCTTGTCTTCTCAATGCATATGGGTCATTTGAACCACTTGGAATCATACCAGCGGCAAAGAAAGTTAGGATACTGTCAAACTTATCAGCTAGGGAAAGAACTGAACCAACCTTGGTTGCTGGTAGTTCACCTGTTGCTGAAATTGGCATGTAGTGTTCACGAATAGCAGTAGCAACGGCTTCATTTTCACCCTTTAATAGAGCGTACTTTTCACCCATTACACCTTGTAGTTCTGAGAATTCACCAACCATACCGGTTACTAAATCGAACTTGTAAATTTGAGCAGCACGTTTAACATCTTTTAGTTCTTGGTCGCTTAGTTTAGCATGTTGACCAATTACTTCGGCAATCTTTTCAACACGTTGCATCTTTTCAAACATAGTTGAAATCTTGTCGTGGAAACTTACCTTCTTTAGCTTGTTTACGTAGAAATCGATATCCTTAGCTTGATCTTCTTGGTAGAAGAACATTGCATCTTCTAGACGTGCTGTAAGCACTTTTTCATTACCAGCAATCACGTTTTCGATGTATTCGCTGTTACCGTTTCTAACTGAGATAAAGAATGGTAGGATATTACCATTTTGATCGTTAACGTAGAAGAATCTTTGGTTATCCTTCATTGAAGTAATTAGAACTTCTGAAGGTAGTTGTAGATATTTTTCATCGAACTTACCAAAGAATGCAGTTGGCCATTCAACCAAGTTGTTAACTTCTTCAAGTAGACCTGGGTTAATGTTAATTACCCAGTTGTTTTCATCTTGGATTTCTTTGATTTGTTTAACGATTAAGTCCTTACGTTTTTGAGCATCAACAATTACGAATTGTTCTTTTAGCTTTTCTTCGTATTCATCAGCTGAGTTGATAGTTGTGTCTTGACCTAAGAATCTGTGGCCACGACTTACGTTTGAAGCAGTAACGTCTAGGATTTGAATTGGTAATACTTCGTCATCTAACAAAGCTACCATCCATCTAATTGGACGAATGAAGTCCAAACGGTAAACGTTCCACTTCATTAGTGTTGGAAATGTCATGCTTGTGATAACATCCTTTAATCCCATTAGAACTTCTTTAACAGGCTTTCCGGCAATATGTTTTTCAACAAAAACATATTCAGTACCCTTAACTTCTTTAAAGGTAATATCGTCGGTGCTTAGGCCTTGTCCCTTAGTGAAACCGATGGCTGCTTTTGACCAGTTGCCTTCGTCATCTAAAGCAATCTTCTTAGCAGGACCCTTTACAGTTTCGTTTACGTCAGGTTGTTTATCAGCTAAACCTTCAATTTGGATAGTTAAACGACGAGGAGTTGAGAATGGCTTAACAGCATCAAAATCGATTCTTTGATCTTTTAAGTAATCTTCAGTCTTCTTAACTAATTGTTTGATACTAGGATTTACCACATGAGCTGGCATTTCTTCTAGTCCAATTTCAAGTAAAAATGTGTGAGCCATTATTTTTCCTCCTTCTTTTCATCATCTTTTAGAAGAGATTGTCTTAATTTTTCATCTTTGATAAGTGGGAAACCACGTTTCTTTCTTTCAGCAATGAAGGCCTTAGCAATTTCTCTGGCCATTCTTCTGATTCTTGAAAGGTATCCGGCACGTTCAGTAACTGAAACGGCACCTCTAGCATCTAATAAGTTAAATGTGTGGCTACATTTTAGAACGTAGTCGTATGCAGGGTGAACTAAGCCGTTTGCGATTTGTTTTTTAGCTTCTGTTTCGAAGTCATCGAACATCTTGAGTAACATTTCTTGGTTACTTTCTTCGAAACTGTATTTTGAGTGTTCATATTCTGGTTCCTTGAAGATATCACCGTACTTAACACCATCACTCCATTCTAGTTCAAAAACATTGTTAACGTCTTGAACGTATGAAGCAAGTCTTTCTAGACCGTAAGTGATTTCTGAAGCAACTGGGTTCATTTCTTGACCACCAACGATTTGGAAGTAAGTAAATTGAGTAACTTCCATTCCGTCTAGCCAGATTTCCCAACCGACACCGGCACAACCCATTGATGGGTTTTCCCAGTTATCTTCAACGAAACGAATATCGTGTTCTTCTGGGTTAATGCCAAGTTCTTTTAAACTATCCAAGTATAGTTCTTGGATGTTTTCAGGAGATGGTTTCATGATTACTTGGAATTGGTGATGTTGGTATAAACGGTTAGGGTTTTCACCATATCTACCATCAGCAGGTCTTCTAGAAGGTTCAACGTATGCTGCGTTCCATGGTTCAGGTCCAATTGCACGTAAGAATGTGTATGGACTCATAGTTCCGGCACCCTTTTCAGTATCGTATGCTTGCATTAACATACAACCTTGTGATGACCAGTATTGTTGTAATTTTAAAATGATGTCTTGCATTGACAACTTTTCTGTCATGTTACTTCCTCCTAATAAACGAATGGCATAAAAAAAACCTATGCAAAAAGTATACTTAAATACAGTTTACATAGGGACGATTATTCGCGGTTCCACCCTACTTCTGACTTTCGTCAGCAGCTTGATTTCTTTGGTTCAAAAAGTGCCAATCATTGAAAAATGCAAGTAGCTTACACTGTCCTACTATCGCTGGATATCATTTTATTCAATGACCCTCTTTTGTCATTACCATTCGTATTTATTTAATTTAATTATAGTTTACAATTGCGAAAAAATCAATTCTATAATCTTAGGTCATTCATTTGATCTAAGAAACTTTTACTCTTTAGATGAATCCCTACAGAATCCGAGTAAATCTTATCGAGAAGCATTCTTAAATTTTGCTTTGTATTGTCATTTACATTAACGTTACCCAATTTATTTAAATCAATAATTGAGAAACGACGTAAATAATAAATAGTCTTTTGATCTAAGTGCAAACGGTTAGCATCTAAATGAAAATGATTTTGACAAATCAATCCACCGTAGGCTTCGGAATAGTCAAAGTTCAGATCAGTACGACCACAAATGGCACATCCCCTTAGTTCAGGTTGCACCCCAAACTCAACCAGAAGTTGGATTTCACAAATGTTGGTAATCACTTCAGGGTCGACACCATTATCGATCAATCGTAACGCTGCAAATAACTGGTTAAACCAATGTGGAATTGGTGTTGAGTCAGGAAATGCAACGTCAACTAAAGACATAATGTAGGTGGCATAGGCATTTAAGAAAATATCCTCGCTAATGTTTTCATAATGGCCAGTATCTAATCCACTATAAATATAAGATAAGTTTTCATCATTTATCTTGCCAGAATACGTACCATAGGTAAAAGGCAAGATATCCGCCATCATCTTGAAGCCCCTTTTTCGAGCACCTCGAATGAAAAACATCTTCTTGCCTGCCTCGGCCGTTAAAAACTTAACTAACATATCATTTTCTTTGAAGTTCTTTCGGTATAGTAAAATACCGTGAAAATTCATATATGTTTGTGAATCCATTTTTATTCACCGACCATTTTTAAAATTTTAGTAATTATCCTTCTTGTATCCTAGTGACTTAAGAACGGATGATTCATTACGCCATCCAGGATGAACCTTAACCCAAAGTTTTAGATAGACCTTGCTACCTAATAAGTCTTCGATATCTTGTCTAGCAAGAGTACCAATCTTCTTTAGCATTGATCCTTGCTTACCAATCAAGATTCCCTTTTGACCAGGACGGTCTACTAAGATATCAGCTTGGATATCTACGTTGCCGTTTTCCTTGGTCTTCATGCTTAAGATATCAATCGCAATTGAGTATGGAATTTCGTCTCTTGCTAACATTAAGATTTTTTCTCTGATTAGTTCAGCAACGATAAAACGTTCTGGGTGATCAGTTACTTCATCTTCTGGGTAGTATTGTGGACCAGCTGGTAATAATTGCTTTAAGTTGTCCATCAATTCATCAACATTGTTACCTTGTAGTGCTGAAATTGGGAAAACTTCTTTCCAATCAAGCGCCTTCTTGTAAATATCCATGATACTTAGAAGTTTGTTTGGATTGATTTCATCAATCTTGTTGATGATTAAGTAAACTGGTTTATCAATATCCTTTAAGCGGTTAATGATAAAGTTATCTCCAGCACCTCTTGTTTCAGTGGCACTTACCATGAATAAAACAGCATCAACTTCTTTTAAAGCTGAGAAAGCTGATTTTTCCATGAAATCATCTAATTTGTTATTTGGTTTGTGAATTCCTGGGGTATCCAAGAAGACAATTTGTGATTCATCATCGGTGTATACACCTTGAATCTTGTTTCTAGTTGTTTGTGCTTTATCACTCATAATCGCAATCTTTTGACCGATAATACGGTTCAAGAATGTTGACTTACCAACATTTGGTCTACCAACGATTGCTACAAATCCTGAATGAAAGTTTGGATCAAATTCCATAATAATTCCTCCGTGCTGTTAAAGTCCAAATATGATTGGAACATATACCAATAATCCGATAATTGCTGCAAAGATTGACGCAATGACCACACCTGCGGCAGCTACGTCTTTAGCCTTCTTGGCAATTTCATCATACTTATTACCAACAATTAAATTAACAATTGATTCACATAACGTATTTACAACTTCAGCGATTAAGACAATAAATATTGCTAACAAAATCCAAACCCATTGGCTCAAATCAATCTTAAGAATAAACGAAATAATCACTACAACTAAAGATGCAATTAGATGAAATCTAAAGTTACGTTCTGTCTTGCATAATATCACTAAACCATCAAAAGCGTGCTTAAATGATTCAGCAAAACTACGATTTTTTCTGACTACTTTTTTATCTTTTAAGCCCATAGTCATCCATAATCTTTCTTTGCAATGGGAACATAACGTCTTCATCTTCTTGCTTCATGTGATCATAACCGTTTAAGTGTAGGAAACCATGAACAACAAGGAACCCTAATTCACGTTCGTATGAGTGGTCTAAAAATTCTGCTTGTTCAGCAACCTTATCGATTGAAACAAAGATGTCACCAATGTTCTCTGGGATTTCTGCGGCCATTTCATCATCCATAATTAATGGAAAATCGTCATCACCGTCTTCAATCGCAAAACTAATAACATCAGTTGCGCGGTCAACACCACGATACTTACTGTTAATTTCCTTAATTTCGTCATTATTAACGAATGTTACTGACATTTCAGTATTATCCTTAAGGTCTAATGACTTGCTAGCAAATTGTAATACATCTTCCACTAAATCGATGTGTTTTTGGTCTACACCGTCTTTTGTCTTATCGTAAATTTCTAAATCCATTCTGGTACTCCTGTTATAAAATTTCTATTTTTGCTGATATTCTTCGTAGGCATCGATAATTCTAGCAACAACTGGATGTCTAACAACATCCTTAGAATCAAACTTAACAAAACGAATTTTTTCAACATTTTGTAAGATTGATTGGGCTTGAACTAGACCGCTACTTGCATGTTTAGGCAAATCAATTTGAGATATATCACCGTTAACAATCATCTTGGAACCAAAGCCAAGACGAGTTAAAAACATTTTCATTTGAGCAGTTGTGGTGTTTTGGGCTTCGTCTAAGATAACGAAGGCAGAGTCCAATGTTCTACCACGCATATAGGCTAATGGAGCAATTTCAATAACTCCTCTTTCCATCAATCTAGCAGTGTGTTCACGACCTAGAATTGAATGAAGTGCATCGTAAATTGGTCTTAAGTATGGATCAACTTTTTCTTTTAAATCACCTGGTAGAAAACCTAGGCTTTCACCAGCTTCAACGGCAGGTCTTGTTAAAATAATCTTTTCGACATCACCGTGCTTTAATGCTGCGATTGCCATAACCACAGCTAAGTATGTTTTACCAGTACCGGCTGGTCCAATTCCGAAAGTAATATCATTACGTTTTACAGATTGCACGTATTGGCGTTGGCCAAAGTTCTTAACACGGACTGGCTTACCCTTAAAGTCTTTGATTAATATTTGATTGTATAGCTCTTTAAAATAACTTAACGTATCATTTTTGGCCATATTCATAGCAGAAACAAAGTCACTGCTATTCAATGTGACACCGTTTTGAATTAAGTCCATTAAGTTTTTAAAAATTGAAATAACTTTATTAACATTATCTTCACTTCCGGATACCTTTACATTGGTTCCAAAAGCATTAATTGATACTTCCATACCCTCTTCAAGAATTGTAACGTATTTATTTTGTGCCCCTAATAACTTAGGTTCAAAATCTAAATTATGAATAATAAATTCTTTGGTTACTTCAGTTTGTTCTGTCAATATAGCGACCCCTTTTTTATTGATAATCAAATATTAGCACAGATTTTGACTTTAAAAAAGTTATTAATATGTACTAACAAAGCATGCTTGTGGAATAGCACAACCATACTTTATAAATAATTAGCTTAAGTGAGCTTTTACAGATTGGTTAACTTCGTTTCCGTCAGCTTTACCCTTAACCTTTGGCATGATAGCACCCATTACTTTACCAAAATCAGACATTGCTGAAGCGCCAACTTCACTGATAGTTTCTTCAACTACCTTGTCAATTTCTTCTTTTGACATTTGTTTTGGAGCGTACTTGCTTAGCACAGCTAATTGTTCTTCTTGTTCGGCAACTAAATCATCTCTACCACCATCTTTGAATTCAGCAATAGATTCCTTAACTTGCTTAACTTCACGACTGATAACAGTTAGTTCTTCGTCATCACTTAAATCATGACCTAAAGCAACTTTTTCGTTAGTTAGGGCTGATTTTAGAGAACGAATAACGTTCAAAGCAGTTTTGTTGTGTTCCTTCATTGCATTTTTAAGATCTTCATTAAGACTTGTAGCGATACTCATTATAGTTTCCCTCTTTCAAAATATTCAGCTTAGTTTTAGCAAAAAAAACGTCCCTGAAATAACAGGAACGTTTTTAGTAATTAAAAGCGACGGCTTTTTTTCTTGTTGTTGCGCTTTCTTGCTGCTTCAGATTTTAATTTACGTTTAACACTTGGTTTTTCGTAGAATTCTCGTTTACGGTATTCACGTAAAGTACCGTTCTTGGAAACTGTACGTTTGAAACGACGAAGAGCATCATCAAGAGATTCGTTTTTACGAACGACTGTTTTTGACATATGAAAATTCCCTCCCTCCGAGCTCGAAATACAACAGTTACTTTTTATTTATTAAAACTGTTCTTAATAATTATACAAAACAATATTTATAACGTCAATATTACATTTGAATTTAAAACTACTTTTATGACAGTTTTTTAGATATAATAAAGTCGTAAAAAAAGGAGTGATTTTGATGAAACATATTAATATCTTTGCCATCTCAGATTCTAGTGGTGAAACAGCGATGCAAGTAGCTAAAACCGCTGGTGCACAATTTGAAAGTGCTGATATTTCATACGAACGATACCCATTTATCACTACCGAATCAATGTTAAGTGGTATCTTAAAAATTGCTAAACAAAAAGAAGCCGTCATTTTTCATACCCTAGTTAACGCTGATTTAAGTAAACTAATCGAAGATTTTGCAATGGCCAATAATTTACAAAGCGTTGACTGTGTTCAAAAACCTATGAAGGCAATTAGTAGCCAATTAGGTTTTAACCCTGAACGTGTTAGCGGTCTTGTTCATGACTTAAATGACGACTACTTCAAGCGCATTGAAGCGATGGAATTTTCCGTTGAAAATGATGATGGAAGCAACCCACAAAACCTAACAAAAGCAGATGTCGTGATCCTAGGAATTTCTAGAACATCCAAGACCCCGCTATCACTATACCTTGCAAACAAGCAAGTGAAGGTTTCAAACGTGCCAATTGGTCCTACCATCCAATTACCTAAAGAAATTTTTGACGTTGATCCAAAGAAGATTATTGGTCTTACCAGCGTAACTAAAGATATTCAAAAAATTAGAAAAGCCAGAATGGAATCATATGGTATCGATGAAGATACACCATATTCAAACTCAAAGAATATTGATGAGGAATTAGAATATGCTAACAACTTATACCATAAACTTGGTTGTTTAATTATTGACGTCCATGATAAATCAATCGAAGAAACTGCCACCGTAATTATGGAAAGTCTTGATTTAGATTCATACCAATAAAAAAAGAGCTTAACAGCTCTTTTTTTATTGGTTTAAAATATCATCCATCAAATTGTTATTGAATTGTTGTTCTTTTAACATTTTAACTTCGAAGTAATGTGGAGACAACTTCTTCTTAGTTCCTTCAACAACAACAGCCGGTGTTTCCATAATCTTTGGAACATCAACTAATGATTCGTGGTGAGCAATGTAGTTCAAAGCATCGAACCCGATTGTTCCCAAACCAATAATTTCGTGTCTATCTTTGTGACTACCGAAATCATTCTTAGAATCATTTAAATGAACAACCTTTAATCGATCTAAACCAATTACGTGGTCGAATTCATTTAGGACGCCATCAAAGTCTTCTTTAACGTTGTAACCTGCATCATTAGTATGACAAGTGTCGAAAGTAACGGATACTTTATCGTTATCCTTAACACCATCAATGATTTGAGCAATTTCTTCAAAGGTACGGCCAACTTCTGTTCCCTTACCTGCCATGGTTTCCAAAGCGATTTGAACCTTTTGATCCGGTTCAATGACTTCGTTTAAACCTTTGGCAATTTGAGCAATTGCTTTATCTGCACCTTCACCAACATGAGAACCAGGATGTAACACAATTTGTGTTGCACCAATGGCTTCAGCACGTTTAACTTCTTCGTGTAAGAAATCAACGCCAAACTTAAAGTTTTGTGGCTTGGTAACATTTCCTAAATTAATGATGTATGGAGCATGAACAACGGTTTCCAAAATACCATGTTCCTTCATGTATTCCTTACCGTCTTCGGCTCTTAATTCATCAATTGGCTTTCTTCTGGTGTTTTGAGGAGCACCAGTGTAAACCATAAATGCATTTTCACCATAGCTGTCAGCTTCTTTAGCAGAACCCAAAAACATGGTTGAGCCATTCATGCTAACGTGAGATCCGATTAAAAACTTACTTGTCATTACTAATCATCCTCATTTCATCAACAAATTTTTCTGAAGAGTCTGCAGATTCCCATCCACAATACTTTTCATAGAATTCTTCATACTTCTTGTCGTAATCAGAATACTTCTTTTCCTTGTTAAATGCATCAATTTGCTTGTAAAAGTCGTCTTCATCTTCAACAACAGGTCCAGGTAATTCTGTTCTGTAGTCAAAGTAGAAACCACGAATATCGTCTTCATAATGTTTTAAATCATATGCATAGAACAACATTGGTCGTTTCAAGTTAGCATAGTCAAACATTACTGATGAGTAGTCTGTGATTAATAAATCTGACATTAGGTATAAATCACTGATGTCTTCTTCAACCATGATGTAAACACGGTCTTCAAAGCCCCTAATATCAATGAAATCTTTTACAAGGTAATGTGGTCTGATAATTAATACAGTGTTGTCATCAACTTGTTCAAAGAAAGTCTTTAAACTAAATGGCAATTCAAAGTTGTAAACACCCTTACGTTTGTAATTATCATCACGCCAAGTTGGTGCGTAGGTGATTACGTTTAAATCATCTCTACCAAGGTATTTTTTCTTAAGTCTACTAATGTTATCTTGGTTGTCACCATAGTATAAGACGTCATTTCTTGGGTATCCGATATCTAAGAAATGGTTGTTAAAATCAAATGCTCTAGCAAAGATATCCTTAGAGTATTGATTTGGTGCAATCAAGTAATCCCAACGATGGGCTTCATTAGTAAAGTTTTGCTTGTACTTTTCAGTATTAGTACCAGGCATCATAACGTTTTCGATATCAGTACCTAACTTTTTCAAAGGAGTCCCATGCCATGTTTGCATGTATACAGTCCCCTTATTCTTGTTCCACCATTTTGGTGTTCTAGAATTAAATACCCAGAAGTTAGCTCTGGCCATTACCCATACCCATTTAGGCATGAACTTTCTGACCATCTTAATATCAGGATATAATTCCTTGAAAGTCTTATATTGAGCTTTTCTGACAGTAAAGTATGCTTTTGTCTTATCTTCTGGATACTTTTCAATCCATTTTTCATAGATAGCTGCCGGATTATCATTGATATCCTTACCCTGGAAACTTTCAAAAACAACTAAATTCTTCTTTACTGGCAAAGTAATCAAAACATTATTAATCAAGATCAATACTCGACGAATCGACTTCTTAATAAATCTAATTACTTTTTTCTTCAATTTCATCATACGACAATTTCAATCCTTTTAACTTTTAACTAAATGTAATCCACGAAACGAGCTCTGAACTTGTAGTGTAGATGTGATCCAACCAATAGGAAGAATAGTACTGTTAGCCAGAAAATTAACATCAACATTGGTTTTTGCCAGAACCAAGCTTCACCTAACATTGACTCTCTAAATCCAGAAACAATGTAGAAGAATGGGTTCAATTGTAAGAATCTTACAAAGAATGCTGGGAAAGCATTTGTTTCAAAGTTAAATAGAACTCCAGACATGTAGAACAGTACTCTCATGATTGATTGTAAGAAGATACGATAATCACGAACAAGAATTGTAACAGTTGAGTTGAAGATACCGAATGCTAATAGCCAGCAAATCATTGCAAAGAAGTAGTATAGCCATTGAATCCAGTATAGGTTAGGTAGTACTCCACCCTTTAGGTAACCTAAGATAATTGAACATGCTAGCATAGCCCAGAATGAACTTAAGTTAGTTAGAATCTTGATTGATGGTAGAACACTAACTGGGAACTTCATTTTTGAAACCATACCAACTTGTTGGTAGATACTCTTTGAAGCATCTAAAGTAACACTGTTCATGTAGAACCATGGTGTAATACCGATAACCATCCAAGTTAGGTAATCAACACTTCCAGATGTACCCTTCTTCAAACCAACACCGAATACTAACCAGTAAATTAAGATTTGAATAATTGGGTATAGGTATGCCCAAACAATACCTAGATAATGACTTTGATAGTCTGACTTATCTTGGTACTTTGAGACTCTAAACATTATTGGTAAATTTTGAATTTGCTCTTTGATTAATGTAATGACTTCCTTCAAGTCGATCACACTTCCTTTACTTTAAAGTTTTAATATATCTGTCGATTACTCGACTTGTTGCAAAACCATCATTGTACTTGTTCCAATGGTGATTGAAATTGGTAAAATCTGTTTGTTTATCTTCACTAATTGCTTTTCTTAAATCATCCAAGGATGTAATTGGGTTTGTAGGCAACCAATTCAATAAATCATCTTGAATCCCTGGATTTTGTTTATATTGGTCTAAATCAAACATAAAGAACAATAGAGAATGCGCATTAGGCAATAGTGAATAATCAAAAGCAACTGATGAATAGTCAGTTACCAAGGTATCAGTTACAGCCAACAAATCTGTGGTTGATAATTGATTTGAAAACATCACGTTTGGACTCTTTGATTCCTTTTGCAATTTTTCTTCTAAGTCCTTTAGAAGTGGATGTAGTTTTACAACTACCATCGCATTAGGATCATTTGATAAAGCCTTAATAACACCCTTAGGTGGATTAAATGACCTTCCCTCATCACGATATGTTGGTGCGTATAAAATTACTCGTTTACCCTTCAATTGGGGAGCAAAACTATAAACACGTCTTCTCGCAATCTTTTGCCATTTTTCCTTAAATAATCTATCAGATCTTGGATAACCAATCATCTTCATTTTATCAAAGGAAACATGATAACTGTTCTCAAATACATGTCCCATTGTTTCGGAAGCAACCACGTATTCATCAAAGCTGTTATAAACCTTTTGAAAACGACGTTTGTCAGAGGCACTTCTATCTTTAGTAGAAGCATCTTCCCAACCGAACTTCTTAATTGCCCCGTTGGCATGCCATAATTGAACAACTTTTAAATCCTTAGGATGGGCAATGCCACCCATGAACGGAAAGTAATTATCACAAAAGATAACATTACTTGCCATTATCTTTGGAATTAAATCAAATATTAGTTTGAAGCCGTCCTTAAATAAGACAGTCTTAATTCCATAAGCAGCTAAATCAGTCGCAGCTGCTTCGCTTGATGATTCATAATATACATATAGCCTTTTATTTTTTGGTAATCGACGAGCCATCGATTTAATTAATCCAAGATTATTATCAAAGCTCATTATGTAAATTACATTCTCTTTTTTTCTGAAATAAAATAGTAAAGATACTATCTTAATTAAAAATATATACATAACCTTCAAAACAGATCCCACCATATTTAAAAACTATCACACAATCCAGTATTATATCACACTTAATGTATAAAAATTATTACATTTAACTATTCAACCTTGTGTTCATAGAAATGCCCCATAATAGTAGATGCTTCAGTCACACTTGCAAATGCATGTTCATCTGATTCATCTAAAGCTTCCTGTAACTCGGATAGTTCATATCTTGAAATGGTCGTAAATAGAATTGTTTTTTCATCATGCTTATATGCACCCTCAGCACCATGAATGATGGTAATTCCGCGTGGAATGTGGTTTTGAATACTATCAATCACCGTCTTTGGATGATCGGTTACAACCAATACCTGCATTCTTTGTTGACGGGTGTAGGCAAAGTCGATTGCCTTAGCGTTTACCACGATACCAATTGCTGAGTAGAATGCATATGGCCATCCATACGTAAATCCAGCTGCGGTAATAATGAAGATATTAAAAGCGATATTAATCGTTCCAATACTCCTCCCCGTCTTTCTTCTGATAACGATTCCTAAAATGTCCAATCCACCTGTAGAAATCTCGTTTTTTAAACTCATCCCCGTTCCAAAACCATTAACCACACCACCGAAGATGGCACAAATCATTGGGTCATTGGTTAAATACACCGGATGCAATGACTTAATCATAAAACTGGCTAGAAAGACAGTTAAGATGGTAAAACAAGTAAATTGATGACCAATTTGTTTCCAGGCCAGTATAAAAAATGGAATATTTAATACAAATAAACCAATCGAAGGAGAAATGGAGAATGGTAAAAATCTCCCTGATAAAGTATTAATCAACTGTGATAAACCAGTAAATCCAGATGAGTAGATTTTACCTGGTGTCCAGAAAAAATTCATGGCAATTGATACCATGATTCCGTACATAAAAGCAGTTGATGCTTTCGCTAAGTATTGATGTCGTCTTAAAATCCTTTGAACATCGTCCATAAGTTTCATAACCTCTCATTTAATATGAAAATAGTATAACATAAATAAGGATTAAAAAAAGACTTCCCTAATGGAAGTCTTTCTTTATTATTAAGCTTCTGGTTCGTCTTCAGCTTCTAGTCCTAAGTCATCTAATTGTTTCTTAGAAACAGGTGCTGGAGCGTTAGTCATTGGTTCAGTAGCCTTTGAATTCTTAGGGAATGCAATAACATCTCTAATGTTTTCTGTTTGTGCTAATAATCTAGCAAAACGGTCTAAACCAATAGCTAAACCACCATGAGGTGGGAAACCGTAGTCTAAGGCGTCTAAGAAGTAACCAAATTGTTCTTGGGCACTTTCTCTAGTGAAACCTAAGGCTTTTAGCATCTTTAATTGTAGTTCCTTAGTATGGATACGGATTGATCCACCACCAAGTTCTAGACCATTCAAGATAATGTCGTAACTTTGAGCGTGAGCCTTGTGAGGATCTTCACCGTCGTTTAGGTAATGTTCATCACCTTCATTAGGCATTGTAAATGGATGATGAGCTGGAACCCATCTGTCGATACCTTCGTCGTAGTCGAATAATGGCCAGTCAACAACCCATAGGAAGTCAAAGACGTCTGAAGGAATCATATCTTGTTCCTTAGCGATTGCACATCTTAGGTAACCTAATGTGTCAGCAACAACCTTGTCTCTGTCGGCAGCGAATAGTAATAAGTCCCCTGCCTTAGCTTCAGTAGCTGCAAGCATTTGATCAACAACACTTTCGTCATCAAAGAACTTAGCAATTGGACCAGTTAAACCTTCGTCGGTAACCTTCATCCAAGCAAGACCCTTGGCACCGAATCTTTCTACGTATTCGGCATACTTGTCGATGTCTTTTCTTGAGTACTTGTCAGCACCACCAGGAACGGCGATTGCTTTTACCTTACCACCGTTTTCAATTGCGCCACTAAATACCTTGAAGTTAACATCTTTAACGATGTCTGATAGATCCTTTAGTTCCATACCAAATCTAACATCTGGTTGGTCGGTACCAAAACGATCCATTGATTCTTGCCAAGTAATGCGCTTGAATGGAGCCTTGATATCGATGTTTAAAGTATCCTTCATTACCTTAACGATTAAACCTTCAGTTAGGTCTTGGATATCTTCAGCATTTAAGAATGAAGTTTCCATATCGATTTGGGTAAATTCTGGTTGTCTGTCACCACGTAAGTCTTCATCACGGAAGCAACGAGCAATTTGGTAGTAACGGTCAAAGCCTGAACCCATCAATAATTGCTTAAATAGTTGTGGTGATTGTGGTAGTGCATAGAATGAACCATGGTAAAGTCTTGAAGGAACAAGATAATCACGAGCACCTTCTGGAGTTGAAACTGTTAAGTTAGGAGTTTCAATGTCTACAAAACCATTGTTGTTGAAGTATTCGTGAACTGCTTGAGTAATCTTACTTCTTAAGATAATTCCACGTTGTACTTCTGGACGTCTTAAGTCTAAGTATCTGTACTTCAACTTAGTTTCTTCTGAAGCTGTGATGTTGTCCTTAATATCAAATGGAGGGTTTTCAGACTTGTTTAAGATTTTTACTTCAGAAACAGCAATTTCAATCTTACCAGTGTTAATGTCTGGGTTAACTTCCTTTTCACTTCTGGCAACTACAGTTCCCTTTACTTCGATTACATATTCATTTCTTAATTGATCAGCGATTGACAATGCATCAGCACTGTTCTTGTCACTAAATACTAGTTGGACAATTCCCTTACGGTCTCTTAAGTCTACAAAGATTAATTTACCTAAGTCACGACGTTTGGCAACCCATCCGTCTAAGCATACTTCTTGGTTTAAGTAGCTTTCGTCTACTAAACCACAATAAGTTGTTCGGTTCATAATATCTCTCCTAATCTTATTTTCTATTTAAAGTTCTTTGAAATTAATTCTGCAAAGTTATCTTTTACTTCATTAATATCTACAGTAACTTCGTTTCCATCAGCCATGTTCTTAACATGAATGGTGTTTGATTCTAGTTCTTTGTCACCTAGAGTTAAGGTGAACTTAGCATCTAGCTTATCGGCACTCTTGAATTGTGCCTTTGGTTTACGTGCTAGGTAATCTTTATCAGCCTTAAAGTCTTGCTTTCTTAAAGCTTGAACAACCTTAAGTGCTTCAACACTAGCATCGTCACCTATTCCAACTACATAAGCATCTAAACCAAATGTGTCTGGGAATTGGAAGTTCTTTGAATCCATAAGTAGAAGTAATCTTTCTACCCCTAGACCGAATCCAACACCTGGCATTTGAGGACCACCTAGTTCTTCAACTAAGCCATCGTACCTACCACCGGCACAGATTGTAGTGTAGCCTTCACCTAATTCCTTAGCGTTGGCCATGATTTCAAAGATTGTGTGGTTGTAGTAGTCCAATCCACGAACCATTGTGTGATCAACATCGTATTTGATGCCTAAGTCATCTAATAGTCTAGTTACCTTGTCGAAATGCTTTTGAGCATCATCGGTTAGGTAATCTAAAATGGAAGGAGCACCATCAACAATTAATTGATCTTCTGGTGCTTTACTATCTAGCACACGAAGTGGATTCTTGTGTAGACGTTCCTTAGAATCATCACTTAGTTCTTCAAAGTGTGGTTCCAAATAGTCAATCAATGCTTGACGGTAGTCAGCACGAGTTTGCTTATCACCTAATGTGTTAATAGCTACTCTCAAGTCATCAATTCCTAGATTTTGTAGGTAGTTAACGGCCATTGAAATAACTTCAACATCTAATTCTGGTGATTCGCTACCGAAAGCTTCGACACCGATCTGGTGGAATTGACGTTGACGACCTGATTGAGGACGTTCGTATCTAAACATAGGTCCCATGTAGTACATCTTAACTGGCTTAGGTGTGTCTGGACCGTAAAGTTTATTTTCCACAAACGCTCTAACTACACCGGCAGTTCCTTCTGGTCTTAATGTAATATGACGATCTCCCTTATCGTGAAAGTCATACATTTCTTTTGTAACAATATCTGAAGTTTCTCCTGATGTTCTTGAGAAAACATCGAAGCTTTCAAACATTGGTGTTCTTATTTCTTGATAACGATAAGCCGCAAACAACTTTCTAGCTGTTTCTTCAACAAATTGCCATTTTTCAGAAGTTCCTGGCAAAATATCTGCGGTTCCTTTTGGACGTTGATATCGCATGATAATCCCTCCGCAAACTTTAATAACTGAATAAAAAAAGCCCTTGTCTAAATAAAATCATTTAGACAAGGGCGCAAAAAGCACGGTACCACCTTTTTTTAACTCTTATGTAACGTATAATTACGAATGGCTTAGCCATTAGCCTCAAAAGTGTCTTTCCAGGATTTCTTTCGTCGTTATTTCACCAAACTAACGCTCTCTTATATCTAAGAAAATTCCGTACTCTTCTTTTTTCATCAGCGAGTATTCTATTCATGTTTTAGATTAATGTAATTTACTTAAAAAGTCAAGAACTCACATATTTTGCTTCATTCTAAATCCATTGTAGAATGGAATAGAGGTGATATATATGAAGCAATTAACACAAGAATGGCTTGAACAATTACCAATTAAAAACGTAACTAAAATAACCCCTGTTTCAGGTGGTGATATCAATGATTCATATGAAATCATTGCTGATAACCAAAAATACTTTATGAAAGTCCAACCCAATAAAGGAAAGGAATTCTTCGAACACGAAGTCGAAGGAATCAAACTTATCGGTCAATATGCGACCGTCCCAACCATTATTGACTATGGTGAAATTGATGGCGACGGCTTTCTAATTCAAAAATGGATGAACTTATCACCATTTGGCGATCAATATCAATTGGGCAAAATGTTAGCCGACGTTCACAAGCACCACAATGACCGTTTTGGTCTAGACAAAGACTTTAATCTAGGTCGAGTGCCAAAGACAAACACATGGCAGGATAATTGGACCAACTTTTTTATCAAACAACGTCTAAATCCACTAATGGATATGGCAATTAAAAACCGTGAAATTTCCAAAGAAGATTTAAACCACTTTGATAACCTAAAGGAAGCTTTCAAAAAGGATATGGATAATCATCACAGTGATGCATCCCTTCTTCACGGTGACCTATGGAGTGGCAATTTCTCATTTCTAGAAGACGGCAAGCCAATCTTGATTGACCCGGATGTCTACTACGGTGACCGTGAATTCGACATTGGTGTAACAACCGTATTTGGTGGTTTCAATGCCGACTTTTACGAAGGTTACAACGATACCTATCCACTAGACACCGGATGGAAGAGAAGAATCCAATACTATCAATTCTTCTATCTACTTGCCCACTACGTCATGTTTGGTGGTGGCTATGGACTAGAAGTAAAGAGTATTCTTAGTCAATACTAGTCATTACGATGTAAGAAATCATAATAGTTGTTGATTGTCATTTCAGGGTTTCCAGTTGAATTAATCATTCCATCTGGATCAAATAAGCAGGCTTTGATTCCGGCATTATGAGCGGCATCAACGTCTAGCTTTCTGTCCCCCATGAACATACAATCGTCACGATTAATGTCATTATTTTTAATTAAATAATTAACAGCTTCTGGATCAGGTTTTCTCTTGAAAGCCTGATTTTTTGTTACCATTTCGGTGAAGTAATCATTTAATCCGGCATTTTCCAACATTGCAATGGCGTCATCATCACGGTGAGTTAGTAAAAAGTTTCTCCCGCCATCATCGACATTTTGTGCTAACACTTTATCTACATTCATAAAGATGTTAGCGTCTTTGACATTTTGTTTTTCATATTGGCGATACTTATCATTAATTGTGTCAGCATCAATGTTGAAATGAGCAGCGTACTTTTGCACGCATGTTGCTAACGAGTGGCGACGCATCACCTGATTGATTTCATAATCATCAATCTCAAACTCATCAATTCTCATATCAACTAAGGCATCAACAAACGCATCAACCATAATTGGATATGTATCCATAATCGTTCCATCAAAATCCCAAATTAAATCCATGTCTTTCTCCCCTAATTAAAAAAGAGCTTTCACAAGCTCTTTTTATTTGTTTTCTGTATCAAAAATAATTGTAAACGGGCCATCGTTTTGCAAATCAACTTGCATGTCTGCGCCAAAACGTCCAGTTTCAACGTGATTACCAGCATCCCTTAACGCCTGGTTAAACTGGTCATACATATCTGATGCAAAATCAGGTTTTCCCGCCTTGGTGAATGAAGGACGGTTTCCCTTCTTGGTATCAGCATACAAAGTAAATTGAGATACAGATAAGATTTCACCATTAATTGATTGTAAGCTCAAGTTAGTCTTACCATCTTCGTCAGCGAAAATGCGTAAGTTACTAATTTTTCGCACTAAGTAATCAATATCGTCTTTGGTGTCGCCATCTTTAATACCAACTAATAGCAAGTAACCTTGATTAATTTTACCCACTTGTTCGTTATCAATTGATACACTCGCATGACTGACTCTTTGAAGTACAACTCGCATAATTAGCTCCTTACATAAATGGTCTTTTTACTACGTAGACATCAGGAATATTCTTCAAGTGGTCAATAATCATATCCAATTGTTCTAGATTACGAACCCCTACCTTCAATGAAATAACGGCAGTCTTATCGTGATCCACTTTTCCTTCAATTGAATTGATTTGTTTGCAAATGGTGCTGACCTTCTTGATAACATCGTTCAACAAGTTATTACGGTTGTATCCTTGAACTTCGATGTTAGCACTGAATGAAGCGTGATTATCTGAAGCAATGTTCCAAGTAACACTTACCAAACGTTCGTCATTATCGTTAATGTTTGGACAGTCCTTACGGTGAACAGATACCCCACGTCCTTTGGTGATGTATCCGACCACTTCATCGCCTGGAACAGGTGAACAACAGTGACTCAAACGAACTAATAGGTTATCGACTCCTTCGATTACAATTCCATCTGAAGGTTTCTTATTCTTATTAGTCTTGTTAACCTCATCGGTTGTCTTTTCGATTGTTTGGTGGTTTTCCAAAATATCTTTTTGTTGTTGTTCAATTCTCTTCTTTTCAGCTTCATCTCTGATGCTGGCAGTTAGAATGTTAACAATTCCGTTTGGTTGTTTATTACCAAAACCGATTTCAGCAAACATATCGTTAACTTGATTGTAATATGTGCCCTTGATTGCATCTTCAAGATGTTCTTTGGTCATGATTTCGTTAACATCATAACCGGCATCCTTAACGGCCTTGGTCAAGATTTCTCTTCCGGCGTTAACGTTCTTTTCACGATCACGTGTCTTGAAGTATTGACGAATCTTATGTTTAGCACGGCTTGTTGATACCAGACTAATCCAGTCTTGGCTAGGACCAGCAGAGCTAGAAGATGTCATGATTTCAACAATGTCACCGGTTTTAATTTGGTAATCCAATGGTTCAATTTTTCCGTTAACACGAGACCCAACGGTATGATTACCGATATCAGTATGAATTAGGTATGCCATATCAAGCGGTCCGGCACCCTTTGGTAATTCCAAAACATCCCCTTGAGGAGTAAATGCATATACGTGGTCCCCGAATAGGTCACCCTTTACGCCGTCCATAAAGTCAGAGGCGCTATCGGTATCTTCTTGTAATTCAATAATGCGCTTAAACCAGTTCAAACGGTTATTGTCTGAAGATTCCTTAACTTCATCTGTAGCTCCTTCTTTGTAAGCCCAGTGAGCAGCAACCCCATATTCAGCGATTTGATGCATTTCCTTAGTTCTGATTTGAACTTCTAATGGACGTCCACCAGGTCCAACAACAGTCGTATGCAAGGATTGGTACATGTTAGCCTTAGGCATTGCAATGTAGTCCTTAAAACGACCGGGCATTGGTGACCACTTAGTATGGATAGCACCTAAAACTGCATAACAGTCCTTAATAGAATCAACAATACATCTAACGGCCAAGAGGTCATAGATTTGTTCGAATTGCTTCTTTTTAATAACCATCTTGTGATAAACGGAGTATAAGTGCTTTGGTCTACCGTAGACTTCCACATTCTTAAGTCCCATTTGTTTAACCTGTTGGTTAACCTCTTTAACGGCTTCGTTAATGTATGAAACACGTTCGTCTCGCTTAGAGTTCATTAAGTGAACAATGCGGTAGTATTGTTGTGGGTTAAGGTATCTAAGTGAGATATCTTCTAATTCCCACTTAATTGTCCCAATCCCCAAACGATCGGCAAGTGGCGCGTAGATTTCCAATGTTTCATTAGAAATACGACGTTGCTTTTCTGGTTTTAAATGCTTTAGTGTACGCATGTTATGCAAACGGTCAGCCAATTTGACAATCATGACACGAATATCCTTACACATTGCTAACAATAGCTTACGGTGGTTTTCGGCTAATTGTTCTTGGTTAGACTTGTACTTGATCTTACCAAGCTTGGTAACACCGTCTACGATTAGTTCGATATCGTTTCCGAATAATTCAGCGATATCTGATAATTCTGCTCCGGTATCTTCAACAACATCATGCAATAGGCCCGCACTAACGGTTTCTGGGTCCATTTTTAATGTTGCTAAAATACTAGCTACTTGAATTGGATGAACAATATAAGGTTCTCCGGATTGTCTAAATTGGTCTTTATGACAAATTGACGCAAATTCGTATGCTTTTTTAACAATTCCTACATGTTGTTCATTCATGTAACTGGAAATTTCTTTAAATAAGTCTTCTTTAGACCAAATCTTATGTTCAGACATTTCCAAAACCTTCTTCCAATCATTTATTTCCTATATTCTATCATTAATTTAATGAGTTTAATTCCATATGAACTGATAAAGCTGATAAAAAGTAAAATGGTGCTGTTTCAGTTCTTAAAATTCTAGGACCTAATCCACAAGTCAAATATCCCATTGATTGTAAAGTTTCAACTTCCTTAGGGGATATGCCTCCTTCAGGTCCAAAGAACATTGCGACACTTTCACCCGGTTTTGTCTGATCTAGTGTCTTAATTAAATCAGATTTTTCACCATGCTTAGCTGATTCTTCGTAAGCAATTAAACGATGATCAAAATCATAGTTAGCTAATTCCTTGATTGAATTAATATATTCAACTTCTGGAATCACATTTCGGTGTGATTGTTCAGCAGCACTTCTAGCGATTTTTCTAAAACGCTGTAACTTCTTTTCTGCTTTATTGTTCCATTTAGCAATGGCCCAATCTGTTGGGGTAAAGATAATCTTTTTTATCCCTAACTCAGTGGCTTTTTGGACCACTAATTCGGCCTTTTCCTTCTTTGGCAAACCACAAATGATAACAGCATCAGCTGGTAGTTCAACATTCTTATCAGATACTTCCACTACTTTAGCTAGATTGTTTTCATTATCGGTTAATTCAGCAACAAAAAGTTGGTGATTTCCATCAACGATTTCGAAACGATTACCCTCTGTGGAACGTAAAACACCCATAAAGTGATGAGCGATATCAGCACTAACCTCAAATTCAGTATCATTACTCAATATTTGGTCTGTAAAGTAGTGTTGCATCTATTCATCATCCCTTCTTAAATGTGCTGTAATTCCGCACCAATCACCTAACATTGATACTTGATCAATCACGAAATCGTTGTCCTTAAGTGTTTGATTGGTAATATCTAGTTTTTCCTTAATAATACCGGAAATGATAATTTGTCCGCCAGGATTTAGATTATTAACTGCTTGTGGAATTAATGGTAATACCGCTTCTGGAAGCATGTTCGCAAAAATGATATCTACCTTTTTAGTAATGCCATCTAGCAAACTGTTCTTGCCAACCTTAATGTCGTCAGCAAAGCCATTTAAGGCCACGTTTTGTTTGGCAGATGTAACGGCATCGTCATCATAGTCATAGGCTTCAATATCGGAAGCACCTAATAGTTTGGCACCGATACTTAAGACCCCAGAACCAGTTCCAATATCTAAAATGCTTTGACCTTCTCTAATGATGTTTTCAATTGCTTGAAGACATAAAACAGTGGTTGGATGTACCCCTGTACCAAAGGCCTTCTTTGGATCTAGTTTGATTACCAATTCATCATCTGATTCTTTCTTATAATCTTCCCATACTGGTGAAATTGTTAAGAACTTGGTAATACGTTTTGCATGGTAGTACTTTTCCCATTCAGTGTTCCACTTGTCATCATTTAAGTCCTTGGTAACAACCTTACCCATCCCTGGATTTAGTCCAAAGCTCTTTAATTGATCTACTCTTTCTTGGATTGCTGGCACCTTTGATTTAATGTCAAAGTCTTCTGGGAAATATGAGTTAATACTCAATACTCCATCGTCTCTTGAATCTAATTCCACACCTAGAGATCCAAATTCCATCAAGATGTTAATAACCGCATCTTGAGATTCATCATTTGTTAATACTGATATTTCAGTCCATTCCATTTCAAACACCCCTGTTAACTTTTACAAAAAAGGTGCATCCCTCTTATAGGACACACCCCCGATTAATTTAGCGTACTATTTAGATTCTGTCTTTTCTTTTTCTTGAATCTTTAGCTGCTTAAGTTTTTCCTCATGTTGTTGCAAGTGAGATTCCAAATAAAGCATCAATGAATTTTCATCCTTAAAAATTCGTGGATGTTTTTGTTTATGAAGTCTTAAATCAATTTCATTAATTTTTTGTCTACCTGTCCATTTGTGACCGTATCTGATAATCAAACGGTTATCTAAATGTTTCTTTCCGAATCTAAACACATAAACATTATCTGGAGTAAGCAATGGTCTAATGTAAGTCTTTTTGTAGTAGTATCCATTATCTCTTAAAAACTTTTTAGTTCGATTAAGCATTGTTTGTACACCTCCATTTTTAATATTTTGCAATTGCTTTTTAATAAAGCATAATCTGTCCATAAATCATTCTATATAAATTTTATATTAAGTTTGCTAAATTGTCTACCTATATTAGACATAAATAAAAACGCCAAATATCTGTTGTTTACACAGAAATTAGGCGTTTAAGATTTATTATTTTACTTCTCCAACATCAAGAGCTTGATGCTTTAGCTTGGTAAAGACATGCTTATCAGCAATTCCTGTGATTCCTCCTTGGAAGAAGAATGCGAACAAGGTTCCTAATCCAAAGTTATTGAATTGGTGAGTAATTACAATAGCGATAATAGCCATGATAGTTGGTGGAATGTATGAGAACCACATTGCCTTTGAGGCATTTCCATCACAGTATTTAAATCTTAAAATTTGCATTAAATCATCAGCAGGATGTAGCGCAATGTTAACTCTTTGGTAAATTGAAATTGCGATTGCAATAAATGAAACACCAACGAAGTTAAGTAATACGTATGCTAATGTCATTCCAATTCCGTGTGCTTCTGGTAACCAGTTACTTACAACACCGTTGAAATAGTTAATCAATAATGAGAATGGTCCTAAGAAAGCAGCGTTACCAATAACTCTGCTCCAGCTCCATTTTCCAACTAGAATTGAGTTAAGAACTGTAATTAACATTCCTAGTCCAAAGAATGCCCAGAATAAAACCCATTTACCATCACCTAAAACGGCGTATCCTAGGTTGTTTTCAGCAGCTGTCCAGTATGCTGATCCTAGAAATGATGGATGAATTTTGGCACTAGTTACTAGTGTTAAAACATTCCCCAATGAGTTAATAACTAGTGAGATTAAAAAGTAAATAATAGAGCTTGTCCAAGAAATGGTTCTTTTTGACTTAGTAGCACTTGCACTAATTTGCATGATAGAAATACCCCTTACCTGTAAATTTTAATATTATTTTTTAATTGTGAAAAATTTATCTAGCATTTGAAAGCTAATAAGCTATCAAAGACTTAGTGCAATAAAGCACAAACTTAATTAACAAATAAATAATAACATGAAATATTATAAAATCAAGTTAATTGCCTCGCATATCGATTGGTTTGATATGTCTTCGCAAATGATTTTTGTAATAATCATCACTTGTTTTTTGTTTGTGAACTTTATAACAAAATAAATTATAAACCATTTTAAAAATAAAATAAACCCCTTTCATAAAAAAGCTCAATCTTTTTTTCAGCAAAAAAAGAAGCATCAACGATAAACCGTTGATGCTTCAATCTTATTTGCTTAATTCTTCTGTATTAATCCAGTAATTATGATTGTCTAAACTTACTAATGCGTATTTAGCACCTAAGAATTCTTTGAATTCTCTATCACATAATTGAGCTGTCTTAATTACTTTCACTTCTCTATCACCATCGAGATACTTAACAAAATGATTATCACGATAGTTAGCGAAGTCCTTATCTTTTGCCCAAAGGGTTGCACAGTCTTTGGCAATCATTTGATCACTTAATCCTTGTGTTGATAAATCATCACTGTAGAATGTTTCAAGACTATGATCACTTAGCATCTTTTCAACAGAACGTTTAGATGCATTACCATCCATCCAAGCTGAATACTTCTTGTAGAATGCTTCATACTTATCATCAGGAGTCCATCCGTTGTTGAATATATCATCAAGGCTTTCAATTACTTCATCATTAGTCTTAACGATTGGACCTGGAGCTTCCTTAATGAAGTCAAAGTAGAATCCACGAATGGCATTCGCATAATCTTCTAAGTCATAGGTAAAGAAGATCATTGGACGTTTTAATGTTGCGTAATCAAACATTACTGATGAGTAGTCGGTAATCAAGACATCACTGATTAGATACAATTCAGCAATATCTGGATAGTTGCTTACGTTTAGTGCAAAACCTTCGTAATCACTTAAGTCTAGATTGTTAGATATTAAGTAATGAGTTCTAACTAATACGTATGCTTTACCTTCATAACGTTCGCGTAGCTTTTGTAAATCAAGGTGTAGCTTGGCGGTAAATTCATCGTTTTTAATGTATTCATTATCACGCCAAGTTGGAGCATATAAAATAACCTTCTTGTTGTCTTCAATGCCCAAGTCTTCCTTGATTTCTCTGATATCGTTAGAAGTATAGTTTACTAAGATGTCATTTCTTGGGTATCCATCCAATTGAATTTGGCTGGCTTGCATTCTAAAGCAGCGTTGCATGATTTCTGCTGAATACATGTTAGGTGCAATCAATCTAGTCCATCTTCTGTTATCCTTAAAGACTTCTTCGTGATACTTAGCAACGTTTACACCAGGCATTGTTACCTTCATAACGTCGGCACCAATGGTCTTTAGTGGTGTCCCATGCCAAGTTTGTAATACGACAGTGTCCTTACTTGGGTGCCATCTGAATGGACGACGTGAATTGGTTACCCAGTACTTAGCTCTAGCTTGTTTTAAGATTCCCTTGAAGCCGAATCTGGTTACATAAGGAATTTGGTTTAATTCAAATATTTCACGATCTTCCTTGTTTACATTCCAGTAAAGTTTAAAGCCAGGATAGTTTTCTTTCATGTATTCATAAATCGCCTTAGGATTGTCTGAATATTGAGTTCCAAAGAAACTATCGAAGATTACGATATCCTTCTTAGAAAGGCGTTTTGATAGTTCGTTTAACAACTTAGCTTGGAAGAAGTTAGTATCCCAGAAATGACCAATCTTCTTAAATAGCAAACTCTTGGCTGGTTCTTGGTCTAAATCTTCTCTTTGGGTGTTCAATACTGTTTCAACAACTTGTTGAGTGGCATCCCCATTACGACCGTATTGAGCAAACTCATCACAGAATGTTTCCATTTGGTCTGCATAATTGTCAGCGACTGAATCGATATGTCTGATGCGATCAATCAATTCGTCTTCAGTCTTAACAATTGGTCCAGGCATTTGCTTGTAGTAATCTAGGTAGACACCACGGTTAGCTTCGTCTAGGTACCAGTCAGCATCGTATGCGTAGAAAATCATTGGACGTTTTAGATGTGCGTAGTCAAACATTACTGATGAGTAGTCGGTGATCATTGCATCACTGATTAGGTATAAATCATTAATGTTGTCGTAGTCACTAACATCGTATACGAATCCTGGATTGTTGTAGAAACTATTTGAGTGAGCTACAAAGTAATGCAAACGAACAAGTAGCACGTAACCATCTGATAGTTTTTCTTGTAACTTGTCTAAATCAAGTTTGAAATCAAAACCACCATCTGCTCTAAATGTTGGTGCATATAAAATCACACGCTTATTTAGCGGAATACCAAGTTTGTTCTTAATTGAATTAATGTAATCAGTATTGTTGTGAGTGTATAGCTCATCATTTCTAGGGAAACCTGATTTAATAATCTTTTGACTGTAGTTAAATGCGTGCTTAGCAGTCTTTTCCATGTAATCAGAAGGTACAACCAAGTAGTCCCAACGACGGTTTCTCATTGCAAAACGATTTTGTAACTTGTTGGATCCAAACTTAAAGTGTGGTTCATCAAATCCCATGTGCTTTAAGAATGTTCCGTGAAGTGTTTCTACTTCGATTTGGCCCTTACGTTTAGCGTAACGGTTAGGCATGTTGGTGTTTTGAATAATGTATCTAGCAACAGCTAAGTAGTACCAGTACTTAAATGTGTTTACTCGAACCTTTTCACCGTCTCCGGTAATCTTGGTTTCGATGTTGTTGAAAATCCATACTGGTTTAATTTCAGGATGATTTTCTTCAACGTATTGGTACATCAACTTTTCGTTACTATCAAACTTACTTGACCAATAAGAGTCAAAGACCATCACGTTTCTAAGTGGTAATAATCTCATCAATGGATATAAAACAGAGTAAGAAATGGCACGTAAGCCCTTCTTAGCATCCATTGCACCAAAGAATGGTTGATCTACCTTGAAGATAAGATTCATGCTCTTATCCTTCTTTACAGCGTAGAAAATTTGAGATTTACCATTGAAAGGCAATTCAGTAGTCTTAATACGACACTTCTTGGCGTACTTGATGCGGTAAGTATGCGCCTTACCATCAACTTGAAGATAAATCTTAAATTGATAGTCACCTTCAAGTAAGTCTAGTTGTTCATTGTTGTTTGAAGTTAGTGCAAAGTCAAATTCGAAGCTATCGCCATTAATTTGGAAATGGTTAGATACTGGATCTAATACCTTTCTAGTTGCCTTGTCAGCACTAATTAATTCAACGTGAGCTTGTGATACCAAGACACTGCTTGGATCAACTGCTTTGTTCATTTTGGCAGAAACATGTAGAACGTTGTTGGCATCCACAGTGACCTTCTTAGCCTCAAATGGTGCTTCTTCAATCATTAGTTGCACGTTTTTGATATCACCATAGAACAATGAAATGGCATCCCCATCGTCTAGATTAATTTGTTGATTAATCTTGTTTGAAGAGAATGAGTAGTTCATTTCAGCATGGGTAAAGTTATCCAAGATAATTAACTTAAGTTCTTGGTTACGAGCTTTATCGTTAATTTCCTTAACGTTAAACGCAAAACTGTTTTCATTTTGGTCGATTGAATGAATGGCAGTACCATTAGCAGCCATTAAAACGGCATTGTAACCAGATACGTCCATGTTATCAACGTTAAAACTTAGTTCTTGTTTATCGTCGCTGACGGTTGGATAGCTAACTACCGGTCTTCTGTCAGAATCTGAGTTTAAATCAATTACTTCAAAGACTAGTGAACCAACACTGTTAAATCTAGTAATCACTTTTACCCCATTGTATTCAAACGGTAAAATGGCTTTTTGAGTTAGCTTTTCAATTGGATCAGTAGCAAAATCCTTTACCATGATGTGGTTATCCACGGTGTTTTTGATTTGGACCTTCCAAGTTCCAACACCTAAAGTGTCGATAGCTTGTTTAATATTAAACTTAACCTCGTAATCAGCATTGTTGTACTTAGCATTTGGCTTTAAAGTTCTTCTAACAAAAGGACTTTCTACCCTCTTGATTTGAACCTTAATAGTCTTTTGATTTTTAACGTTAATCAAGCTGGCTTGTAGTGATTCGTTCTTGTTTCCGTCACCAAATGTTTGTTTAACAAGGTGAAGCTTATTAATCTTGAATGCTCCATCGATTCTAATATCACCGTTATCAACATTGGTAAATTCAACGTCTCTAATATTTTGGTTAAAACGACTGTTATTATCGTTTAAATTAACATTATTAACTAGTTGCTTTTTATCACCTAATTCAGGTGCAATTAGTCGGTAGTTTGATCCACCAATTGAATGTTTAAATTCACCAATTTGTTTTTTATAAGAAATGTCGTTAATGACATCGACATCGTTATATCTAATTGCTGAATATAGGATTTGTTGTTTGACTGGCAAACGATAGAAGATTTCTGAATCCCATAAGTGCCAATCTCTTAGGAACTTGTAAACCATTTCTTGAGCTTGGTAGATATAGTCACTGCTATTATCACCTAGACTTTGGGTAAAGATAAATAGATCTAGGAACAATGCCTTATATTTAAAATCTTGAACAAATGAATCTTCTTCACTAAAGCCATTATTCAAAATAATTTGTAGAGTTCTTCTAAGTGAACTTAATCGACTTTCAAAGTTAGAAAGCGCACTTCTGGTTTGTGTGATGGAATCGGCACTTTCACGCCATCTCCATTCATAAACGTCATCTTCTACGACTGATGTCTTATGTGACTTCAAGTGTGCTTCCATTGAGAATGGAATATCTTCATAGATGATGCCTTCCACAAACTTGATGCTGTTATCAAGTAGGAAGGAACGCTTGTATAGTTTATTCCAACTGGTTGTGTCGTAAATCAAGTCATGGTTGGTTGTAATGTGCGTATTATCGTAATCATCGTGCACAGCAAAAGAATGTAGGTATGAGTTCTCATAACGATCCTTATCAAATCGCTTAACAAAACCTACAACTAAGTCTGAGTCGTTTTGACGTGCTTTAAACGCCATTGAAGGATAAGCGTTAGCAGGAACAATGTCATCACCATCAACGAAGGCAATGTACTTTCCTCTAGCGTGCTTCATCCCATAATTTCTGGTGTTACTTAAACCACCATTTTCTTTATGTAGTGCTCTAAAACTATTATATTTATTTGCAAATTCATCAATAATTTTGCTTGTATTATCAGTTGATCCGTCATCAATCATCAATACTTCAAGGCTTTCCATAGGGAAATTAGTATTAGCAATGGATGACAAACATTTTTCAATGTAATCTTGTACGTTATAGCAGGCCACTATCACGGATAGATATGGTTCATTCATATTTAAGTGCCTCTCTCATAATATTTTCCAATAAAAATACCAATTAAAAACTTGGTATATCAGTCTAATAATGCGGCAAACTCTCTCTAATTTACCTATCTGCATTATATCACTAAAAGCACTGTTTTTAATTGGTATTTATTAATCTTTACTAATTTTTAGGTAATACAATATTCAATAAAATTCCTAGGATTACGGATACGGCTAGTCCATTTAATGGCAATGTTCCAATTTTAATCATGAAACCACCGACTCCAATTACCAAAATGGTGGAAACAATCATCAAATTACGCTTATTTGCTAAATCAATTTGATTTTCAATCATGATTTTAATCCCACTAGAAGCAATTGTTCCAAATAATAGGAAACTGATACCACCGATTAAAGGTAGTGGCATTTGCATAATTAATACATTTAGCTTGTTCACAAATGAGAATAAAATGGCAAATACTGCGGCACCAATCAATACATAGACACTGTGAATCTTAGTAATTGCCATCACTCCGATGTTTTCACCATAACTAGTTACGGCTGGACCACCGACTAATCCGGCAAACATTGAAGCTAGACCGTCACCTGTTAGGGTTCTGTTCAAACCAGGATCCTTAAAGTAGTTTCTGCCTGTTAATTCATCTAGTACCATCAAGTGACCTAAATGTTCTGTAATGGTAACGAAGGCAATTGGCGCGATGGCGATGATTGCACCCCATTCAAATTTCACATTGTATGAAACGAACGGAATTTCAAACTTAGGCATTGAAAACCATGGTGCATTGGCGATTGTACTTAGATTAACTAATCCCATTGCAATTGAGATAACATATCCGCAAACGATGGCTAATAGAATTGGCATAAAGCCTAGAAAGCCCTTTAGGTACATGTTAAAGAAGATTGCTAATAGTAGCGTTATTAATGCGACAAACACGTATTTGTAGTCATAATTTCCCTTGTTTAGCATCGCATCATTGGCAGCACTAGATGCTAATGATAAACCAATTACGATTACAACCGGACCAACCACGACTGCTGGAAGTAACTTATCAATCCATTCTGAACCAATCATGGCAACAATCAGTGCAACAATTAAATAAACTACACCAACCGCGATGACCCCTTGGGCAATTCCCGGATAGCCAGTCACTTGCATTAAGTACTTCATAGGTACGATGAACGCGAAACTAGATCCCATGTAAGCCGGAATCTTCTTTTGTGTTACTAGAATGTGAATTAAAGTCCCCACTCCTGAAGTAAACAAAGCGATGCTTGGGCTCAATCCTACCAATAGCGGTACGATTACTGTACTTCCAAACATTGAAAACATATGTTGTAATGATAAACCGACCCAAAGCCAGAATCCTGGTTTATCGTTAACATCTAAAATGGTGTCTGAATTTTTATTCATAACCAATCCCCCTAAATGATTTCCGAGCTTTAATCTAGCAAAAAAGGTCCATTCATCCCTAGACGAATAGACCTTCACAAATTTTTATTAAATTCGCTAATCTTATCAGCCTCACGGGACTAAATTAAAGACTCTATATTTTTAATATATCATACTGATAATTTCTTATGAAGTCAATTACTTTTTATCGCTTTCTTCTTCATCAGTTTGTAGAACAGCCATGAATGCGGCTTGTGGAATTTCCACCTTACCAACGGCCTTCATACGTTTCTTACCAGCTTTTTGCTTTTCTAATAGCTTCATTCTTCTGGTTCTGTCACCACCGTATAGGTGAGCGGTAACATCCTTACGGTATGCCTTGATGTTAGTTCTAGCAATTACCTTAGCACCAATTGCGGCTTGGACAGGAATTTCGAAGTTTTGACGTGGAATAATCTTCTTAAGTTTTTCAACGATTACTCGAGCACGGCTAGCTGAGAATTGACGGTGAGAAATAAAACTCAATGCATCGACTTTTTCACCGTTCAATAGGATATCAATCTTAACTAGATCAGAAGGCTTGTAGTCCCCTAATTCGTAATCAAGTGATGCATATCCTCTAGTGGTTGACTTCAACTTATCGAAGAAGTCAAAGATGATTTCTGACAATGGAATTGAGTACATGATGTTAACACGGTAATCATCAATATATTCCATCGTTTCGAATTGACCACGACGTGATTGGCAAAGTTCCATCACGGCACCAACGTAATCATTAGGCACCATTACAGTTGCTTTTACGTAAGGTTCTTCAACCGCTTTGATTTCTGAAGCATCTGGCATTTCAGATGGGTTTTCCACATCTTTTCTTTGACCATCGGTAGTAAAGACGTGGTAAGTAACGGATGGAGCAGTAGTGATTAAATCTAGATTGAATTCTCTTTCTAGACGTTCTTGCACAACATCCATGTGTAGCATTCCTAAGAATCCACATCTAAAACCGAATCCAAGTGCTTGTGATGATTCAGGTTCGAATTCCAAGGCAGCATCGTTTAGCTTAAGTTTTTCAAGTGATTCTCTTAAGTCACCAAACTTAGCATTGTCGGTTGGGTATAAACCAGAATATACCATTGGTTCCATTTCACGGTAACCTGGTAATGGTTCATCAGCTGGATCATCAGCATTAGTAACAGTATCCCCAACACGGGTTTGGTTGATATCCTTAATACTTGCAGTGATGTAACCAACGTCTCCTGCCATTAGGTATTCTCTTTGAACAGGATGTGGTGAGTTCACACCCACTTCGGTAACTTCGTATTCACTACCACTGTTCATTAAGAGAATCTTATCTCCTGGTTTAACAACACCATCACGTAAACGAACACTCAAAACAACTCCACGATAATCATCGTAAACAGAGTCAAAGACAAGTGCCTTTAGTGGTGCATCTAAATCACCTTGAGGTGCAGGTACTTCTTCTACGATTCTTTCCAATAAATCTTCAATTCCGATTCCCTTTTTAGCACTAGCTAAAACGGCGTTTTCGGCATCGATACCAATGATATCTTCAACTTCTTTTTTAACCATATCTGGTTGTGCAGAAGGTAAATCAATCTTATTAATTACAGGAACAATTTCCAAGTCATCATCGATTGCCAAGTAAACATTGGCTAGAGTTTGGGCTTCAACACCTTGAGCAGCATCGACAACTAAAACGGCCCCTTCACAGGCAGCCAAACTTCTTGATACTTCGTATGAGAAATCAACATGTCCCGGTGTATCGATAAGATGAAATTCATAGTCATGACCATCCTTAGAATGGTACTTTAGCTCAACTGCATTCAACTTAATTGTGATTCCACGTTCTCTTTCTAGTTCCATGTCATCCAATAATTGGTTTTGCATATCTCTTTTTGCGACAGTATCTGTCATTTCTAAAATTCGATCGGCTAAAGTAGATTTACCATGATCAATATGAGCAACAATCGAAAAGTTACGAATGTATTTTTGATGTTCCTTCATTTTTGCTATGTCCATGTTTATTCCTACTTTCAACGTAATGTATTAATACAATTATAACAACCAAAAAGACAATGCACAAACTAAATCATGCTATCAGAATTCTTTTCGGCAACAAAAAAGAGTCGCATAAGCGACCCCTTAATTATTTCTTGCCGTTCATAGCATCTTTCATCTTTTCGAAGAATCCACCATTCTTGTATTCTTCTTCACCAGATGCTTCAGCAAAAGCTTTTAGAGCTTGTTTTTGTTGTTTGTTTAAACTCTTAGGAGTGACAATCTTAACAGTAACTAGTTCATCACCTTTTGAACTGCTGTTAATCTTAGGCATTCCCTTACCTCTTAGTCTGAAAGTAGTGTTTGATTGAGTTCCAGCTGGAACCTTCATTTCAACATCACCATATACGGTCTTAACCTTGATGGTGCTACCTAGAGTAGCTTGAGTAAATGAGATGTTTTGTGAGTAATGTAAATCAGAGCCATCACGTTCAAAGTCACGACTAGGTTTTACTCTAAATACGATGAATAAGTCACCGTAAGGTCCACCGTTTTCACCGGCTTCACCTTGACCTTGTAATCTCATTTGTTGTCCATCATCAACACCGGCAGGAATGTTTACTTCTACCTTGTGACTTTCGTGCATGTGACCTGAGCCACCACACTTAGGACACTTGTCCTTAATTTCTTTACCAGTTCCACCACAAGTAGGACATGGATGTTGAGTTTGCATTTGACCTAATGGTGTATTTTGAACTGATGTTACGTAACCACTACCGTTACATTGGTGACAAGTTTCTGGATGAGTCCCTGGTTTTGCACCTGATCCATCACAGGTATCACACTTAGCTTCACGGTCGTATCTGATAGTAGTCTTCTTACCGAAAACGGCATCTTCAAAATTGATTGTCATTTGGTATTGAAGATCTCTACCCTTAACAGGAGCATTTGGGTCTCTTTGAGCACCTCTTGCACCACCACCAAAGAATTGGCTGAAAATGTCGTCGAAGCCGCCGCCACCGAAACCAGAGAATCCTCCAGCTCCGCCACCGAAGCCGCCGGCACCTCCGCCGAATCCACCGGCTGGGCCATCAGCTGAACCAAATTGGTCGTAATTACGACGTTTTTGTTCATCACTTAGTACTTCGTAAGCTTCGTTAATTTCCTTAAACTTCTTTTCAGCACCGGGTTCTTTGTTGATATCAGGATGATACTTCTTAGACATTTTACGGTAAGCGTGCTTAATGTCATCTTGACTGGCGTCTTTTGATATTCCCAGAATTGAATAGTAATCCTTATCTGCCATTTTTATCCCCCATAACCTTCATTTTGAAATAAAAGGCCAAAGCCCAACAAGTCAGACTTTGACCCTTTTTAAAGTAATCTAATTACTTATTGTTTTTGTCATCATCATGAACTTCATGGAAATCGCCGTCAACAGTATTGTCGTCTTTACCCTTGTTGTCTGATGAATCGTTTGCGTTACCTTGTTGATCTGAACCTTGTTCTTGTTGTTGTTGGTATAACTTAACAGCAAGTGCTTGAACTTGTTGACTCAAATCATCCTTCTTAGCCTTCATTTCGTCTAAGTTGTTGTCTTCTTTAGCCTTCTTCAATGCATCTTCAGCTTCTTTAGCCTTCTTGATTTCATCTTCAGAAACCTTACCTTCAACATCCTTTAGAGTCTTGTCAGTTTGGAAGATTAATTGATCTACTTCGTTCTTCAAATCAACTTCTTCTTTACGCTTCTTGTCTTGTTCTTCGTTCTTCTTAGCTTCATCCATCATACGGTTGATTTCATCATCTGATAGACCGTTTGAATCCTTGATGGTAATCTTTTGTTCCTTACCGGTACCTTTGTCCTTAGCAGAAACGTTTACAATACCATTCTTATCGATATCAAACTTAACTTCGATTTGAGGAACACCACGAGGTGCAGCAGGAATGTCAGTTAATTGGAATTGACCTAAAGTCTTGTTGTCAGCTGCCATTGGACGTTCACCTTGTAGTACGTGAATATCTACGGCTGGTTGGTTATCAGCGGCAGTTGAGAATACTTGTGACTTAGAAGTTGGGATAGTTGTGTTTCTATCGATTAACTTAGTGAATACACCACCCATAGTTTCGATACCTAATGATAGTGGAGTAACATCAAGTAATACAACGTCCTTAACATCACCAGTTAGAACACCACCTTGAACAGCGGCACCTAAAGCAACAGCTTCGTCAGGGTTGATTGAGTGGTTTGGTTCCTTACCAGTCCAGCTCTTAACAGCTTCTTGAACGGCTGGGATACGAGTTGAACCACCATTTAGGATAACTTCATCAATATCTGAAGTGCTTAGACCAGCATCCTTTAGAGCATTGTCAAAAGCAACCTTAGTCTTGTCAACTAAGTCAGAAGTTAATTCGTTAAACTTAGCACGTGATAGTGTAGTTTGTAAGTGAAGTGGACCATTTTCACCTGATGAGATGAATGGAAGACTGATTTCAGTTTCAGAAACACCTGATAGATCCTTCTTAGCCTTTTCAGCAGCATCCTTTAGTCTTTGTAATGCCATCTTGTCTTGTGATAAGTCGATGCCATTTTCGTTCTTAAATTGTTCTACTAGGTAGTCCATAACTCTCTTATCAAAGTCATCCCCACCTAAGTGAGTATCACCATTAGTTGATAGTACTTGGAATACACCGTCACCTAATTCAAGAACGGAAACATCAAAAGTACCACCACCAAGGTCATATACAAGAACTTTTTCGTCTTTGTCTTGCTTGTCTAGACCGTAAGCTAATGATGCAGCAGTTGGTTCGTTGATGATACGTTTTACATCTAAACCAGCAATCTTACCAGCATCCTTAGTTGCTTGTCTTTGTGAGTCATTGAAGTATGCAGGAACAGTGATAACAGCTTCGCTAACAGTGTCACCTAAGTAGTCTTCAGCGAATCCCTTGATGTATTGTAGGATCATTGCTGAGATTTGTTGTGGAGTGTACTTCTTACCATCAACATCTACAGTGTAACCTTCTTCACCCATGTGACTCTTAATTGAAGCAATGGTGTTTGGGTTAGTGATCATTTGACGCTTAGCAACTTCACCAACTTGTGGTTCACCATCTTTAAATGCAACAACAGATGGAGTTGTACGTGAACCTTCTGGGTTAGTAATGATTTTTGGTTCTTTACCTTCAAGAACAGCAACAGCTGAGTTAGTAGTACCTAAATCGATACCAATAATTTTATTACTTGCCATAATTTATTATCTCCTTGATTATTTTTTATTGAGCAACTACAACCATGCATGGTCGAATAACACGATCAGCTAGTTTGTAGCCTTTTTGTAAAATTTCTACAACAGTGTCTGCTGGATGATCATCATCTGCAGGAACTGTTTGAACCGCTTGACACTCGCTTGGGTCAAATGGTTTGTTTAAGACATCAATTTCTTCAATGCCATTTTCAGATAATGCTTTGTTGAAATGCTTTAGAACAAGTTCAACACCTTGTTTTAATTGCTTTCCACTATCATCTGAGACTTCAACACCCAAAGCACGTTCCAAGTTATCCATTGCAGGTAAGATACTAGTTGCTAGTTTTTGACCATCATACTTGTAGATATCTGCACGTTCACGCTTGAATCGTGTTTGCATGTTTTGCATTTCTGCTTCAGCACGAAGATACTTGTCAGAGAAATCTTCAACTTGTTGTTGAAGTTCTTCAACTTGCTTTTCTAATGAATCCTTTTTATCTTTCTTAGCGTCCTTCTTTTTGTCGGCGCCTTTGTCCTTAGCAGCTTCTTTCTTTGAAGTTGCTTTTTCTAGGTCTTTTTCATCATCCTTCTTGCTAGCCAAATGAATGCCTCCTTTTACTGATTATATTTATCATAATAATTTCTCAGTTTCTTTGATAATTCATTTCTAAATCCATCAACGATTCCAATTACTCTCGAATATGGCATCCTAGTTGGACCTAGAACGGCGATAACACCCTTTCCATATGGTCCAACATCATAGGAACCAGTAATAATACTGTAATCCTTTAATAGATCATTGCTTAATTCCGGTCCAATTTGAACGGAAATCGAATTATCAGAACTCTTGATGAACTTCGCAGCATCATCAGTATCATTTAACAATGAGTAAATTGGCTTTAGATAACTGATGTCATTATTATCAGTAAAACTCAATAGATTCAATTCACCACCGATATAAAACTGATTAGTAGAAGCTTGCATCAAAACATCATCAAGAGTTTGAACTAAGCTATCAGGGTTCTTAACGTACTTGAGAATTTCAGGTACGATTTCTGTCTTCAACTTAGTGATAACTTCGTCTAAAGGCTTCCCTGCTAACTTGTCATTTATCATTCTGACAACGGCATCTAACTTCTCACCGCCCAAGTCACCATCAATATGGAAAACCTGGTTAACAACTTCATCATTATCAGTGATTAGAATTGCCATCACCTTATGATTGCCAAGTGGAACTAAACGAAAGCTCCCCAAAATGGGAGTTGTTTCTTGTTCCGGCTTTAAAGTCAATGCAGTGTAATTTGTTAAGTTAGATAGAATGTCAGCTGATTGTTGAACGATTTCATCAATTTGTCTAAACCTTCCTGATAGTGAGTTTTGAATCATCATCATATCACTATTATCAATTGGATTTGGATTCAACAAGTTATCAACATAGTAGCGATAACCTTCGATTGATGGAACACGTCCCGATGAAGAATGATTCTTGGTAATTAAACCAATTTCTTCTAGAAATGCCATTTCATTTCTGACGGTTGCTGAACTGACATGTATTGGTAATTGACTGGATAATGCCTTTGAACCAACAGGAACACCTGATTTTGTGTAATCATTAACGATGATTTTCAAAATCATTTTTTCTCTTTCAGTAAGCACACCCGATCACTCCTTATCGATTAGCACATTTAGCAGTCATCTGTGTTAAGTGCTAACCACAATTATTAATTTACCAAAGCCATCTATATAAGTCAAGAAAAAGACTAGTTATTTTCGAAATATTGACGGGTAAAATCTTCATCAGATTGAAGTTGCTTAATTAGCTTATCAATCCCTTCAAACTTGACTTCACCGCGAATACGATATAACCAATCTACCTTTAATACTTCTCCATATATATTGTCATTAAAGTCTAAAATATTAATTTCCACTGTGATTGGGTTCTTATCACCAAAGGTGACGTTTCGCCCAATTGATGCCATCCCATGATATTTTTGATCACCGATAAACACATCAACTACGTAGACACCGATAGTTGGTAGCCATTGTAGTTCATCGTGTTCGATGTTGGCGGTTGGATATCCTAATTCACGACCACGAGCAAAGCCGTGGACAACGATGCCACCAGTTTGAAATGGTCTGCCCATCAAATGGTTCACTGTTTGAATGTGACCTTCATCTAGATTCTTTCTAATTCGAGTTGAACTGATCTTTTCCAATTGGTAATCTGCCAAGTCAACGGCAACTACGTCAAATCTGTCTTTCGCATAATTGGGTAGTAAGTCCATTGTTGCGTCCTTGGCACCATAGGTATGATCTGTTCCGGCAACTACGGTGTCGGCATTAAATCTAACTAGGTAGTTATCAACAAATTCTTGTGGTGTTTGGTTTTGAAAACTAAAACTATAGTTAACCACGAACACCTTGTTAACACCCAATGATTCAAACATTTCATTTTTACTGTCTGGCATAATGATGTTTCTTCTATCATGTGGTGATAATTGTTTATATACTACAGCAGGTTTATGGTCATAAGTTAATACTGCCAAAGGTAGGTTCTTTTGCATGGCAATATCGCGCGCTTTTTCCAATACCTTTTGATGGCCTAAATGAATTCCATCGAAGTAGCCCATTGCTAAAACTAGATTTTCTGATTGATGAAAATCAGAACTCAATGGATGATGTAATTTGATTATTTCCATAATTTCATGCCTTTCGATTATTGATTGCTAAACATTTTTTCTGGTTTGTAAATTTGTTTGTTTTCGTCAAAGGAATACAAAGCCTTAACTTCGTTGTTAAACGTTAACACACATTTATCGTCATTTATACCTAAAGCACCTGAATCCAAGAAACCACCATTTTGGACGATTTTCCATTGGCTTTCATTTAGTTCAACGTGCTTAAAGTCGGTCAATGCGTAATCAATTGATTTAACGATGTCATCGATAGTGCCATTTTCTACGGCTGATTTTACGTCACTAATCTTAAAAGTATCTTCAATTGTAAAACCACCACTCTTAATTCTAGTTAAACTAGACATCACGGCTGGCATATCAATCCTTTTACCAAAGTCAACAGCAAGCGTTCTTACATAGGTTCCCTTACCACAACCAACTTCAAAGAAGATAGTTTGTTGTTTTTTATCTTCATCGTAAATGCTGTCTTTGATTTGTTTAAAGTAATGAATTTGAACGTGCCTTTCTGGACGTTCTACTTCCTCACCATTTCTGGCGTATTCATAAAGTCTCTTACCATTTACTTTAACAGCTGAATACATTGGTGGGATTTGAATTAAATCTTCAGAAACAAAACTGTTAAGTAGTTCATCAATTTCATCATCTGTTAGTGGCTTTTCTAGTGGTTTAGTACTGACCACTTCACCGTCTAAATCTTCGGTAGTGGTATCAAAACCTAAGGTAATGCTACCTTGGTATACCTTTCCTGAGTTCATTAGGTATTCCACTAGTTTGGTACCCTTACCTAAACAAATTGGTAAAACTCCTTCTACGTTTGGATCTAGTGTTCCACTGTGACCAATTCGCTTCATTTTTAAAATGCCTCGTAATTGACTAACGCAGGCAAAACTGGTCATACCCTTTTCTTTATATAATGGGATAATTCCGTCCATATTACACGACTCCTCAGATGTTATTTATATCTTAAATTATATCATAGACGCCTTTTTTCACTAAATCAGAGCAAACAAAAAGAACCCATAACATCAGTTACGGGTTCTTTTTTATTAACGATCTTCTTGTTTTAACTTGTTGATTAATTGATCAATCTTACTTCCATATTGAATTGATTCATCCAATTTGAATGTTAATTCAGGTGTACGGTAGATACTCAAACGAGAACCTAATTCACCTCTGATTAATGATGTTGCCTTATCCAAACCTTTTTGGGTAGTTTCTTCATCATTATCGTTATCAGATAAGATGCTGTAGTAAATAGTAGCTTGTTGTAAGTCACCAGTTACGTCAACACCTGTAATAGTTACACCTTGAACTCGTGGATCTCTCACACGCTTTAATAAGATGTCATTAACTTCTTTTTGAATTTCTTGTTCTAGTCTTCCAACTCTGTATTGAGCCATACCAATTCACTCCTTTACTTAGCAGGAACTTCTTTCATTTCGTAGGCTTCTACAACGTCACCTTCCTTGATGTCGTTGTAGTTTTCAATAGTAAGTCCACATTCAAATCCTTGCTTAACTTCTTTAGCATCATCTTTGAAGCGCTTCAAACTATTTAGTTCACCGTTGTAGATAACAACGTTATCACGAATTAAACGAATCTTACTGTCACGTTTAATTACACCATCGGTAACCATTCCACCTGCAATTGTACCAATCTTAGAAGCTTTGTAAAGTTGTCTTACTTCAACTTCACCAGTAACTTCTTCTTTGTACTTAGGTGCTAGCATACCCTTCATAGCTGATTCTACTTCATCAATAGCATCATAGATAACTTGGTGTAGACGAATGTCAACGTTATCAGTTTCAGCTTGAGCCTTAGCTTGTGGAGTAGCACGAACGTTAAATCCAACGATAATAGCGTTACTTGCTTCAGCCAATGCAATATCACTTTCGTTAATTGCACCTACAGAACTGTGGACGATGTTTACCTTAACACCTTCAACATCAATCTTTTGTAGACTTGATGCAAGTGCTTCAACAGAACCTTGAACGTCAGCCTTAATAATTACGGCAACTTCCTTCATTTCTCCTTCTTTTAGAGATTCGAATAAGTTGTCCAAAGTAACACTGTTGTTCTTCTTACGTTCTTCCATTTGAGCTTCTTTAGCTCTTTCTTCACCAGCAGCACGGGCAGTCTTTTCATCATCGAATACTACGAAACGGTCCCCAGCTTCTGGAACATCATTTAAACCAGTAATTTCGATTGGAGTTGATGGTTTAGCACCATCTAAGTCCTTACCCTTTTCGTTAGTCATAGTTCTAACACGACCGAATGTGTCACCAACTACGATTGGGTCACCGACATGCATAGTACCTTGTTGAACAAGTAATGTTGCAACTGGACCTCTACCACGATCTAGACGAGCTTCAATAACTGAACCGGCAGCATGTTGCTTAGGGTTAGCCTTTAATTCCATCACGTCTGATTGTAGAAGAATCATGTCTAGTAATTCATCAACGTTAGTACCCATCTTAGCTGATAGTTCAACGAAGATAGTGTCACCACCCCAGTCTTCTGGGATTAATTCGTAACTTGCTAGTTGTTCGATAACGTGGTTAGGGTTTGCACCTGGTTTATCAATCTTGTTAATTGCAACGATAATTGGAGTCTTTGCGGCCTTAGCATGGTCGATAGCTTCAATTGTTTGTGGCATAACACCATCATCTGCGGCAACTACTAGGATTGTGATATCAGTGATATCAGCACCACGAGCACGCATAGCAGTAAAGGCAGCGTGTCCTGGAGTATCCAAGAATGTGATAACCTTACCATTTCTTTCAAGTTGGTAAGCACCGATTGCTTGAGTAATTCCACCAGCTTCACCAGCAGTGATGTGTGAGTTTCTCAAGTAATCCAATAATGTTGTCTTACCATGGTCAACGTGTCCCATAATAGTAACAACTGGTGCACGGTCTTCTAGGTAGTCAGTGTTTTCTGCTTCTTCTTCGAAGATCTTATCGATATCAGAAACGTTTACTTCAACCTTTTCATCAGCCTTAATACCGTAGTCAGCAGCTAGAAGCTCGATTGTATCCTTATCCAATGAAACGTTTTGGTTAACCATTACTCCTAATAGGAATAACTTCTTAACGATTTCAGCTGGTTCTCTATGGATAATCTTACCGATTTCTTGAGCGTTCATACCAACTGTGTATACCAATGTTTCTGGCAATGGACGTTCTTTTCTTTCTGGTGCTTTGTTGTTCTTGTGGTTTTGTCTGATACGTTGGTTCTTAGTGTACATACCAGCAAACTTGTTGTTACCACGGTTGTTTTTCTTGTTGAATTTCTTCTTGTTCTTCTTACCACCCTTTTTGAAGTTTGAAGAACCATTGTTGTTTGGTTTGTTTGTGTTGTTGCTGTTATTACTGTTGTTATTGTTCATAGATTGCTTTGCCTTATTGTTAGAATTTTTGTTTAAAGTCTTGTGTGGCTTTTCGGCAGGTTTCTTAGAATTATTGTTAGCTGGTTTGGTTGCATTAACCGGCTTTTTCTTTGGAGCAAAGTGGTCTCTGATAGCCTTTTCTTCGTTAGCATCTAGACCTGACATATGATTTTTAACGTCATATCCCTTCTTCTTTGCTTCATCAATAATTGTCTTACTAGCTACATTTATCTCTTTAGATAACTCATAAATTCTTTTCTTACCCATACCATCACGTTCCTTTACAATTAATTTGTCATTTCTTTCAAACGTTTGGCAAATCCATTGTCTGCGATCCCAATAATGGTCCGCGGCATCCCAATTGCATCACTTATCTCTACTTTAGTAAACATTTGATTGGTAGGAATGTTATATGAATTTGCCTTATCTGTAAATTTCTTCAAGCTGGCTTTTCCAGAGTCAGTAGCGATAATCAGAAATTTAATTTTATTCTTCTTGATTGCGTTGAGCAATATATCTTCACCAGTAGTTATCTTTCCGGCTCGCTTTGCTAAACCAATAAAGTTTAATATTTGTTCTTTATTTGTCATTTTCGAAAAGTTCTTTTCTGGCTTGTTTGTGGTCTACGTAAGCAATTAAATCATCGTAAAATTCATCACTTAAGTCAACTGAAAATACTTCGTTTAGTTTCTTTTCATCCTTGGCTTTTTGTGCGACTTTTACGTCAATTGAAACGTATGCCCCTCTACCTGATTTTTTTCCAGTTTCATCGATAGTAACGTTATTTTCCTTGTCCTTAACGATTCTAACTAAATCTTTCTTGGGAGCCATTTCACCAGTAACAATATCTTTTCTCATTGGAATTTTTCTTGTTCTCATTGAATTAACACTCCTTAAACTTGTTATTATTCGTTATCGATTGCGTCGTCACTATCTTCTTGGACGTCTTCAGTTAGACCATCAGCTTCTGATTCAGACTTGATATCAATCTTGTAACCAGTCAACTTAGCAGCTAGACGTGCGTTTTGTCCACGCTTACCAATTGCTAATGATAGTTGGTAGTCAGGTACGATAACAGTACATGCACGTTCATTTTCTTCATCAAAGATAACATCAACTACTTCTGATGGGTTTAATGAATTAGCAATGAATTCGGCAGGATCTTCGGTCCATTGAACGATGTCCATGTTTTCGCCACCTAATTCGTTAACGATAGTTTGAACACGTTGACCTCTTGGTCCAACAGTTGTACCAACTGGGTCGATATCATCGTTGTTAGATCTAACGGCTACCTTAGCACGGTCTCCGGCTTCTCTAGCGATTGATACGACCTCAACAGTTCCATCGTAAATTTCAGGAACTTCTTCTTCAAATAGTCGTTTTAATAAACCAGGAGCGGTACGACTAACGAAAATTTGAGGACCTTTAGTAGCGTCTTCAACACGGTTAACGTAAACCTTGATTCTGTCTTGTGGTCTGTATGTTTCATTTGGCATTTGGTCGTTCTTAGGCATAACTGCTTCAACCTTACCTAAATCAACATATACAAAACGATCATCTTGGCGTTCGATTTCACCAGTGATTAGTTCATCTTGATACTTGCTGTACTTGTTGTAAACAATTGTTCTTTCAGCTTCTCTAACTCTTTGCATGATAACTTGCTTAGCAGTTTGAGCAGCGATTCTACCAAAGTTCTTAGGAGTAACTTCAAACTTAATTTCGTCACCTAATTCGTAACCACGGTTTAATTGTAATGCATCTGATAGACTGCATTCTAGTCTTGGGTCAACTACATCTTCAACAACAGTCTTAACAGCATAAACATGGATGTTACCCTTCTTGTCGTCAAAAGAAACTTCAACGTTTTGTGCTTGGTTGTAGTTTCTCTTGTATGCTGAAGTTAATGCAGCTTCTAAAGCATCAATAACAGTTTCTTTAGAAATCCCTTTGTCATTTTCTAGGGCATCTAGTGCACCTAAAAGTTCTTTACTCATTTTTGATTGTCTCCCTTAGCTAAAATTTAATTGCTAATCTTGCTTTGGCAATTGATTTTCTTGGTATTGTTAGATCCTTAATTCGACCTTTTAAATTAACAGTCAAAACTAATTCATCTTCGCTTAATTCTTTTAAAGTCCCTTCATAGACTTTTTCACCGTTAATTGGTGCATACAATGAAACATGAATGTATTCATTAACAGCTTTTTCATAATCTTCTGGTTTCTTTAGAGGTCTTTCAGCTCCTGGAGATGAGACTTCTAGAAAGTAAGCTTGTGGAATTGGATCCGGATCCATTGAATCTAATTTTTCACTTAGTTCGTCAGATACTAACGCACAGTCTTCAATATTGATACCGCCGTCTTTATCGACATAAACCCTTAAATACCAATTCTTGCTTTCTTTTACAAATTCGATGTCATATAAATAAAAGTCATGACTATCTAGAATTGGAGTTACTACTTCTTTTACCACTTCTGTAACTTCGCTCAATGATACGCCTCCTAAAAAAATCCAATAAAAAGAGCGAGCATTTCTGCTCACTCCTTTCTCTCAGATATAAATCATAATGTATCATACCATACTATCTGAAATTGTTCAATACATACTACATCATATCAAATAAACTTAATTGATTTTCATCAGGTAAGTTATCGATGATATGGTTTTCTGTCATAAATTCGATTAACTTCTTAGAAACCTTTCCACGTTTGGATAAGTCTTCTTTAGAGATAAATTCTTTATCTTCACGTGCTGCGACAATTTGTTTAGCAACGTTTAAACCAAGACCAGGAATGGCTCTAAATGGTGCAATTAACTTGTTACCGTCAATTAACCATTGTTCGGCATCGGAACGGTTTAAATCAACCATTTCGAATTCAAAACCTCTTTCAATCATTTCGTTGGCTAATTCAAGAACAGTTAATAGATTCTTATCCTTGGCAGATGCATCGTTTCCAAGATCGTTAATTTCTTTCATCTTGGCCTTAACAGCTTCCTTACCATGACACATTGAAACGATATCAAAGTCATCAGCTCTAACTGAGAAGTATGCACAGTAGTATACCAATGGGAAGTACACCTTAAAGTAAGCCACACGTAACGCCATTAAAACGTAGGCTGCCGCATGGGCACGTGGGAACATGTACTTAATCTTTAAGCATGAATCAATGTACCATTGTGGAATGTTGGCTTCGTGCATCTTCTTTTGCCATTCGTCCTTAATTCCACGACCCTTACGAACATATTCCATGATTTGGAATGATGTTTCTGAATCTAGTCCCCAGTTAATCAAGTCGGTCATGATGTTATCACGACAACCAATAACGTTGGCGATGGTTGCTTTACCTTCCTTGATTAATTCGTCGGCATTTCCTAACCAAACGTCGGTACCATGGGATAAACCTGAAATTTGTAGTAGTTGTGAGAAGTTTGCCGGGTTAGTTTGTTCTAGCATCCCTCTAACGAACTTGGTCCCAAATTCAGGAATTCCTAGAGTCCCTGTCTTTGATTGGATTTGGTCTTGGGTAACACCGATTGTATCTGTACCGGAGAATAATCCCATAACCCCAGGGTCATCCATTGGGATTGATTGAGGATCAATTCCTGATAAATCTTGAAGCATTCTGATCATAGTTGGGTCATCATGTCCCAGCACATCCATCTTCAAGATGTTGTCATGGATAGAATGGAAATCAAAGTGGGTAGTTTCCCAAGCTGCATTTTGATCATCGGCAGGATATTGAATTGGTGTGAAATCAAAGATATCCATATCGTCAGGAACGATAATAATTCCGGCCGGATGTTGTCCAGTCGTTCTCTTGACACCAGTATCACCCTTTGATAAACGATCAATTTCGGCAGAACGAATAGTTTGTTGAGTATCTCTTTCATATGCCTTCACGTATCCATAAGCTGTCTTATCGGCAACAGTACCGATAGTTCCGGCACGGTATACGTTATTTTCACCGAACAATACCTTTAGGTAGTTATGGGCGATTGGTTGATAGTCACCAGAGAAGTTCAAATCGATATCTGGAACCTTGTTACCACTAAATCCAAGGAATGTTTCGAACGGAATATTATGACCATCACCAATCATTAATGTTCCACATTCTGGACAATTTTCATGTGGTAAATCATATCCTGAACCATATTCACCCTTAGTGAAGAACTTAGAGTACTTACAGTTTGGACAACGATAGTGTGGTGGCAATGGATTAACTTCAGTAATCCCCGCCATTGTGGCTACCAAACTGGAACCAACGGAACCACGGGAACCTACCAGATATCCATCCTTATTACTCTTTGCTACAAGACGCTTAGCGATTAAGTAAATTACTGAGAATCCGTTACCAATAATACTCTTCAACTCACGGTCCAAACGGGCCTGAATTAACTCGGGTAGTGGATCTCCGTAAAGTTTATGGGCCATATCCATAGTTGAGTTTCTGATTTCATCTTCGGCACCCTTCATGTGTGGTGTGTATAGTCGGTCTAAGACCGGATGAATTTCATCATCAACCATGTTGGCAATCTTTTGGGTATTATCAACAACGATTTCCTTGCTGACGTCTTCACCTAAGTATTCAAAATCACTCAACATTTCATCTGTGGTTAAGAATGGCACCTTAGGTAATTCTTGTCTATTTAATGGGTTAGCCCCACCTTGTGAATGAATCAAAATCTTACGGTAAATATAGTCTTGTGGATCCATGTAATGAACATCCCCAGTTGCGACAACTGGTTTATCCATTTCATGACCCATATCAACCATGTTTTGTACTAATTCTTGTAGGTGCTTCTTACCATGAATTAATTCTGAATCAATCATTGGTTGATAAGCTGCACTTGGTTGGACTTCAAGATAGTCATAGAATTCAGCCTTCTTCTCGGCTTCTTCTTTACCTTTTTGTAGCATTGCGGTGAATACTTCACCGTTTGCACAGGCAGAACCAACTAGAATTCCTTCACGGTACTTTTCAAGCACACTTCGTGGGATTCTTGGCACTCTGTAGAAATATTCAACATTAGATAATGAAACCAACTTGAACATGTTCTTTAATCCAGCTTGTGTTTGAGCCATCAAGATGGCGTGGAATGGACGCGCATGTTTGTATGCGTCTTTATCAGACATGTGTTCATTTAGTTGATTTACCTTGGTAATGTTGTAACGTTCTTCGGCATCCTTGATGAACAAGTAATTCAAATGACCTGTTGTTTCCGCATCATACACGGCACGGTGATGGTGTTCCAAAGCAACATCAAACTTCTTAGCCAATGTGTTCAAACGATAGCTCTTGTAGTTTGGATATAAGAAACGAGCCAACGGCAATGTATCAATGATTGGGTTTTGGATTTCTTCCATTCCATATCTTTGGTAACCAACATTCATAAAGCCAACGTCAAAAGTAACGTTATGACCTACAACAATTGAGTCACCACAGAATTCTCTAAATAGCTTAAAGACTTCTTCTTCAGACTTAGAACCTCTAACCATATCATCCGTAATAGATGTAAGTTCAGTTGTAAAGTCTGATAAGTGGAAACCGGGATCAATAAATTCTTCAAATTGGTCTAAAACATTATTGTGTTGCATTCTAACGGCTGAAACTTCGATTACCTTATCGTAAATTGCAGAAAGACCAGTTGTTTCAATATCGAAAACAACGTAAGTAGCATCTGCTAAATCACGGTCATCTTCGTTAAATGTAATTGGCACACCGTCGTCTACAACGTTTGCTTCAACACCGTATAGCATCTTAATATCATTCTTTTGTGCAGCAGTGTAAGCAAATGGGAAACCTTGAACAGCAGCATGGTCGGTAATCGCTAACGCAGGATGGCCCCATTCTTTAGCTCTAGCCACGTATTCTTCAATACTGTTAGTTGCATCCATTTGACTCATCTTAGTGTGTAGATGTAGTTCAACACGTTTTTCTTCTGCATCATCGTGACGACCTTCATGGTGTAATGGATTAATGTCATAAGCATTCAATGTTAATTCATGACTGTAGTTATCTTCTTGGATACCACCACGAACCTTAACCCAGTCACCTTCTTGCAATGCGGCAAAGTTAGCTTCATCGTTTTCATTGTTAGAGAACTTCTTAACTTCGATTGATGATGAATAATCGGTAATCTTTAGGATCATCAATTGACGACCTGATCTAAGTGAACGAATTTCCTTACTAAAGATGTGACCATTTACAATCACTAGTTTTTCTTCTTGAACGATATCAATTAGTTTAGTAACTTCTAGGTCATCCTTAATCTTCTTACCGATTTGTACTTTACCCTTTGGAACTGCATTCTTTGAGTTCTTTTGACGTTTAGCAGATAATTCTTGGATTGCTTGCATCGCCTTTTGAGCTAACTCAGCATCCTTCTTTTCCTTTTCAGCTTTAAAATCTTTGATTTTTTCTTGAGAAGCAGTTTCATCAACAAAAACAGAGATGGTAAAGTGTGGAAACCCTAATCGTTCATACAAATCTTCAATTGGACTAACTGCTTTGTCCACAAGAAAGTTCTTAACGATTTCATTATCAGCACTAAGTTCGATTTTATGATTAACAATCTTTGGTGCATCACGTCTTAATAGTTCATTTTTAATAGCATCAGTGATATCAGCATGTTTAACAATCCATTCCCAGTAATTGCCTAATTGCTTGTTATCAAATTGATTGTCGTTTGCTTTGATATTAATTTTAGTAGTAGCGATTTCATCAAAAGTCGCTTGCATACGACTATAAAAATCCAAGAAGACTTCGTAATCTAAAATTCGTGGAAGTGTAAGGTGGAATTCCCAAATTTTGGAACGTTTGTGGATATCAATCTTCTCAATCTGACCGCCTTTAAAATTATCGGAATCAATTTGGTCTTTTAACTGTAATTGATTCAATAATTTTGTAAATAATTCTTCTTGGTTAGACAATCTAATACCTCCATCCTAAGTCAGCTAAAAAAGGTCAGTCTCTTCAACTGACCCTTTTTTATTTCAAATCTTTAAGTAAGATTTTTACAGTGTTAACAACTTCTTCTTGCTTAACTTCAACAGTTTCGCCAGTTTTTCTAATCTTAATTTCTACGATTCCTTCACTAGCCTTCTTACCAACAGTAACTCTGATTGGTAATCCAATTAGATCTGAATCGGCAAACTTAACTCCGGCTCTTTCTTTTCTGTCATCAGTTAAAACATCAAAGCCTTCATCCTTAAGTTCTTTTTCAATACCATCAGCAACACTAACTTGAGTTTCATCCTTTGTGTTAACAGGAATCAAGTGAATGTCGAATGGTGAAATTGACTTAGGCCAAATTAAACCATTGTCATCAGCTTGTTGTTCAGCAATAGCAGTTAGTAATCTACTAATACCGATACCGTAACAACCCATTACAACTGGTTTTTGACGACCATTTTCATCCAAGACGTTTGCATCTAAGTCCTTTGAGTATCTAGTTCCTAGCTTAAAGATATGAGCGATTTCGATACCACGAGTGAACTTCAATACACCTGAACCGTCTGGTGAGATTTCACCTTCTTCAACTTCTCTAAAGTCACCGTAAGTAACGTTTTCAAAGTCACGTTCTGGGTTAACGTTAGCAAAGTGGTAACCGTCTTCGTTGGCACCAGCAAATGCATTAGTCATATCTTTAACGTAGTTATCTGCTAATACCGTTACAGATTCATCTAGGTTAAATGGACCAACGTATCCTCTTGATGTGTTAGTAAATTCTTTGATTTGTTCATCGTTTGCCAAGTCAAAGAATGAAGCACCAAGTTGACCCTTAACCTTAACGTCGTTAACTTCGTGATCACCTCTAACTAGAACCATAACTGGTTTTTCGTCAGCAATGAATAGAACACTCTTAATAACGTTAGAAGCATCTGTGTCTAACAGTTTCACATCATCTTCGATTGATTTTACGTTTGGAGTACTAATCTTTTCTAACTCTTTTTGAGTTTCGTTAGACTTTTCAGGTACGTACATGCTCTTAGCCATTTCAAGGTTAGCAGCATATTCGCTATCGTCTGAGTAAACGATGGTATCTTCACCAACAGCAGCTGGTGCAGAGAATTCAATTGAATCTGAACCACCCATGGCTCCACCATCACCAATGATAGTACGGTAATCTAAACCAACTTGGTCGAAAATCTTACGGTAAGCATCTTCCATTTGGTTATAGATACGATCTAGGTCCGCATCATCAATTGAGAATGAGTAACCGTCTTTCATGATAAATTCACGTCCACGTAGTAAACCGTTTCTTGGACGTTCTTCATCTCTATATTTTGGTTGAATTTGGTATAACACTAAAGGAAGTTTTTTATATGACTTAACTGAGTCACGAATGATTTCTGTGTAAGTTTCTTCGTGAGTTGGTCCTAGAATGAAATCAGTGTCATGTCTGTTCTTTAGCTTAAATAAAGCTGGACCGTAAGTTTGTAATCTTCCTGATTTTTCCCAAAGCTCTGCAGGTAATACTGCCGGCATAAGAGTTTCATTCGCGTCGATTTCGTCCATTTCCTTACGAATGATGTTTTCAATTTTTGAAATTACTTTGTATGCCAAAGGCAAGTATGCGTAGATCCCTGCTGAAATTTGCTTAATGTATCCAGCTCTTAACATTAACTTATGACTAAGAGCTTCAGCACCCTTTGGCGCTTCTTTTAGCGTTGGGATTAACATTTTTGATTGCTTCATAAAAATCTCCTTAAATATGTTCTTAATGGATAAAGTATCTTTGAATGTCGTTAATTGTTACTAGTAGCATTAATACAACTAAGAATGCAAAACCAATAAGGGTAACAATTGTTTCAACTTTTTCAGAAGTTGGTTTTCTTCTAACGGCCTCAATTATGTTCATTAATATTTTACCACCATCTAGGACCGGAATTGGAATTAAATTCATAATCGCCAAGTTAATTGATAAGAATGCGATAAAGTAAACAACTCCTTGTAGTCCCAACTTAGTAGCTTGTGATGTGGAAGCATAGATTGCAACCGGTCCACCTAAGTCATTTAAACTAAAGTGACCAGATACCATGTAAGCTAATTCTGACACAAGTTGCTTAGTCATGTTCCATGTTCTGGTAAAACCAGAGAATAGCTTGGTTGTAAAACTAGAATCGACCGTATTGCCAATTCCAATTAATCCATATTTTTTTCCATTGTTCTTTTGTGATTCAGTGGTTAATTTAATTATTTTTACTTGACCATTTCGTTTAACAACTAAGGTTACCTTTTGATCAGGTCTAGCTTGAATTGCTGAACTTAATTCATTCCAATTGTCGGTCTTTTGATTATCCACTTGAACAATTCTGTCACCATTCTTAATTCCAGCCTCCCTTGCAACGGAATTTCCTTGAATTGGAGTAACTGTATTTTGATTTGAAGCTACCCCACCTTGCATGAATGTCAAGATTGTAAATGCAACAATTGCTAAAATCACGTTATTCACAATTCCAGCAGCGTTGGTTAATAACTTTTTGAATACTGGTGCATTTTGGAATTGAACATCTTCAGGTGCAATTTGGACCTTTGTTCCGTCGTGTTCAACCATTAGCGCATCGTGATTTACTTTAAATCGCTTAACCTCTTCATTGTTATCTTGGTAACCTTCGATAAATAACTCGTGTTCAAGATCAACGTTTGAAACCTCAAGAGGTAACCCATCTATAGTCTTTTGCTTTTGACTGGTATTAATTAAAATAACTTCATTTTGTTCATTAAATTTAAGTGTAACTGGAGTACCAGGATCTAGTTCCTGTGAATCGTTATCGGCAATCCCAGCCATTCGAACATATCCACCTAGAGGAAGAATACGAATTGTATACGTGGTTTGATTGTGACGATAAAAGAAAATCTTCGGACCCATTCCAATAGAAAATTCTCTAACCATTATTCCTGATCTTTTTGCAACGATAAAGTGGCCAAATTCATGAACAAACACTAAAATTCCAAAAACAACAACGAAAGCTAGTATTGTGATAATCAATTAAATCACTCCTTTACATCTAAATAATGCCAAATAGGTGAAGAAGTGGCAAAACAAATAGTAAACTATCAAATCTATCTAAAATTCCACCGTGTCCAGGTAAAATTTTTCCAGAATCTTTAACTTGGTAGTATCTCTTAAGAGCTGATTCAACTAAATCACCAAATTGACCAGCAATTGATAATACAAGAGTTACGATAACAGCAACAAGTAGTGATGTATGACCAACTGAGAAGTAGTACATCCATGCAGTAGCAATGATAGTTGCTAATAATGATCCACAGATTGAACCTTCCCATGTCTTATTAGGACTTACATGTGGAGCTAGCTTGTGTTTACCGAATTTCTTACCGAAAATGTATGCACCTGAGTCGGTTAACCAAACGATAAATAGTGCGTAGAACAACACTGTAATTCCAACATGTCTAGCAGCAATAAAGTAATGGAAACCCATTCCAATGTATAACATTGCTAGTGTGATTACACCGGCATCATCAAATGAAAAAATGTTCTTAGTAACAACATTTCTTAACATCAATAGCATTACTACTAAATAGAACAAAAAGTTAACTGATAGAAATGATGGTAGATCATTAAACCAGTCGCTTGGCGCAATTAATAAAGTTACACCAATAAATGATAAGATTGCTTCTGGTGAAATTACTAACTTTTTCTTCATGATTAGTACTTCAGACATCGCAACAATTCCTAAAGCAATTGCTCCAATTTGAATAAAAATGCCACCCAATAAAACTATTGGCACAAATAATAATAAGGCAATAATTGCCGTTAATACTCTTGTTTTCATAATAATCTCCTAATGTTACTTGTTTTTTAATCCCCCAAAACGACGATGACGTCCTTGGAATTTAGCAATACAATTCATTAAATCTTCTTTAGTGTAGTCAGGCCACTTAGTGTCGTCAAATACGAATTCACTGTAAGCAACTTGCCATAATAAGAAGTTAGATAATCTTTCTTCCCCACTTGTTCTAATTAATAAATCTGGGTTAGCAAATTCACCAAGTGATGAAGTCATTAGATTATCACTAACAACGTCCTTATTAATGTCGTCGACGTTTAAACTACCGTCAGATACCCTTTGAGCAATTTTTTGAACGGCAGTAACGATTTCATCTTGACTTCCATAGTTTAAAGCAAAATTCAAAATCATTCCATCGCATTCCTTGGTATCCTCAATGGCATCATTGATAGCTTTTTGTGTAGATTCAGGTAATTGATCTACATATCCCATAACGTTAACTTTAACGTTATTCTTTACTAAATCAGGAACAAAAGTAGAGAAAAATTTCTCTGGTAAGTCCATCAAGTAGTTAACTTCTTGATCCGGACGTTTCCAGTTTTCGGTAGAAAAGGCGTACAAAGTTAATGCCTTCACACCTAAATCACTAGCTGCTTTTGTAATGTCCTTTACCACATTCATTCCCTTTTTATGTCCAGCAATTCTTGGCAAATGTCTTTGTTGGGCCCATCTTCCATTTCCATCCATGATAATGGCAATATGTTTGGGAATATTATTGTAGTCAAGTTCTGTGGTAGTTTTCTTCTTAAACTTAAACATATATACCTCGCCTATTAATACAAATAAAGGATGAGAAACAATCCTCATCCCACATTTGTAAAGTTATTTTATTGGATTAATCTCCATTCGCCACGTTTAGCTTCTACTAAAGTTTCGAAATATTTTAATAATTGGTTAGCGTCGTTTGGACTATGTTCACCTAAAAGATTTAATCCTTCACCCGTAGGAATTGGATCACTTAAATCTGTAATTTCAGTTTCATTTTCAATTGTTGCTTCAGTAAATGCAACAATCCAATCATCTTCAATTAATTGTGAAACCACAAAAAAGATGTTGAAATCGTCAGTAACATATACCGGCATAACATAGATTCCATCTTGAATTTCTTCAAGTTGATTACCATTGTAAGACAATGCTTGCTTGGTATCATCGTTCATACTTTCAGATAGTTTGAAAACCATCTTATTGAATTCCTCTGTACCTGGTGTAACTTCTTGTTCTTGCATGGTGACATCCCCTTTTATTAGTTTATCCGTTTAGTACTTCCTTTTCTTTGGCAGCAATAACGTCATCTAAATCTTTGATTTGTGAATCTGTCAACTTTTGAACTTTGTCTTCTAGTGCGTGAGTTTCATCATCTGTAAAGTCATCGTTCTTGTTACCCTTCTTTACAGCGTCCATAGCTTCACGACGTACATTTCTAATAGCGACTTTACCTTGTTCACCGGCAGCCTTAACCTTCTTAGAAATTTCTTTTCTACGTTCTTCAGTTAGTTGTGGAACAACTAAACGAATGTTATCACCATCGTTAGCTGGGTTAATACCAATATCAGCTTCAAGGATTCCCTTTTCAATATCATCTAGAGCTGATTTGTCATATGGAGTAACCATAATAACTCTAGCTTCAGGAACAGTGATTGAAGCAATTTGGTTTAATGGTGTTGGTGCACCATAGTATTCAGCAGTAACACCGTTTAATAGACTGGCGTTAGCACGACCTGCTCTAATACTTGCTAATTCTTGTCTTAATGATGCAATTGACTTTTGCATCTTTTCTTTTGCTGTATCTAAAATTTCATTTTGAGTTGCCATACTTTATTTCCCCTTAACTGTAGTTCCGATTTTTTCACCCTTAACAACTTTTTCAATGTTGCCAGATTCATTTAAGTTAAACACTACTAATGGAATATCATTATCCATTGATAATGAACTTGCTGTAGTATCCATTACTTGTAGGTTCTTGTTAATGATATCCATTTGAGTTAATTCATCAAATTTAACAGCATTTGGATCCTTGTTAGGATCAGCTGAGTAAATACCATCAACTCCGTTTTTAGCCATTAAAATAGCATCTGCATGTACTTCAGCAGCACGTAAAGCAGCAGTTGTATCTGTTGAGAAGAATGGGTTACCTGTTCCACCAGAGAAGATAACAACACGATTCTTTTCAAGATGACGAACTGCCTTTCTACGAATATATGGTTCAGCAATTTGTCTCATTTCGATTGAGGTTTGAACTCTTGTTGGAACACCAAGTGATTCTAAGTTTTCTTGTAATGCTAAACCGTTCATAACAGTTGCTAACATTCCAATGTAATCAGCTTGTGTTCTTTCCATGCCCATTTTTGAACCAGATACTCCACGCCACATGTTACCGCCACCGACAACAATAGCAATTTGAATTCCTAGTTCGTAAACATTTTTTACTTCTTGCGCAATTTTCTTGATTACAGGTGGGTTAATACCGTGACCTTCATCACCAGCAAGTGCTTCACCACTTAGCTTTAAAACAATACGCTTATATTTTAAGTCAGACATCGAATTTCCTCCATTACATGATCGTTAGTTTAATTTTAGCATAATATGAAATTTAAAAACAGTTTATAACTGCAATTATTTAATTATAAATATGTATAAAAAAAGGATACGTATCCGCATCCTTTTTCATTAATTATTTGATTTGTGAGTTAACTTCGTCAGCAAAGTTAGTTTCTTCTTTTTCAATACCTTCACCGACTTCATAACGAACAAAGGCCTTTAGTTGACCGCCGTTTTCCTTAACGTATTCAGCAACAGTCTTGTCTGAGTCCATAACGAATTCTTGGTCAGCCAAACTAATTTCAGCAAGGAACTTGTTTAGACGACCTTCAACCATCTTTTCAACGATGTTTTCAGGCTTGCCTTCTTGTAGGGCTTCCTTCTTTAGTTCTTCTCTTTCAGCTTCTAGTCTGTCTTGAGGAACATCGTTTCTATCTAGGTATTCTGGCTTAGTAGCAGCAATGTGCATTGCAACGTGCTTAGCAACAGTTTCGTCAACACCTTGGATTTGAACTAAGGCACCAATTAGACCTTGGTTGTGTAGGTAGTGACCAAAGCTTTCGTCATCGTTCTTAGTTAAAACAACGAAACGACGTAGAGTGATCTTTTCACCAGTAATTTGAGTAGTGTTAATGATCTTGTCGTTAATAGTTTCACCATCAACGTCAAGTGCTAAAGCAGCTTCAACATCAGCTGGCTTAGCTTCAACAATCTTAGCTGCAATTAAATCAATTAGGTTTTTGAAGTCATCGTTACCTGAAACGAAGTCAGTTTCAGCGTTAACTTCAACGATAGCAGCATCGTTACCATGAGTAACAACACGAGTTAAACCAGCAGCGGCAACACGGTCACTCTTCTTTTCAGCTTTTGCGATACCCTTTTCACGTAAGTATTCTAGAGCTTTCTTTTCGTCACCATCTGAAGCAACTAAAGCTTTCTTAGCATCCATCATACCTACACTTGTCTTTTCACGTAATTCTTTTACTTGAGCAGCAGTAATCTTTGCCATTGTTATGGCCTCCTTAAGTTTTATATTAAAAAAGGCCGACTCATCCCAGGCCTTATCGGTCCAAAAACATGAGTCAGCCTAAGTGTTCAAACAAAATCAATATTTAAAAAATATTACTTGTCTTCACTTTCATTTTCATCTTTAGTGTCTTCGAATGTGCTTTCGCTAACATTTTCTTCACCTTGGTTACCTTCAATGATAGCGTCAGCCATCTTAGCAGTAATTAGACGAACGGCACGAATAGCGTCATCGTTTGATGGGATAATAACATCAACGTCATCTGGGTCAGTGTTAGTATCAACCATAGCAACGATAGGAATGTTTAACTTGTGAGCTTCGTGAACAGCGATTTGTTCTTTACGAGGGTCAACGATGAACATAACATCTGGAATCTTAGGCATGTCTTCGATACCACCAAGGAATTTTTCAAGCTTGTCAGTCTTCTTCTTTAGAAGAGCAACTTCCTTCTTAGGTAGTCTTTCGAAAGTACCATCTTCAGCCATCTTCTTAAGATCCTTTAGGTACTTGATACGGCTTTGAATAGTGTCCCAGTTAGTTAAAGTTCCACCTAACCAACGGTGGTTAACGTAGTATTGACCTGCACGTACAGCTTCTTCTTGGATTGAGTCTTGAGCTTGCTTCTTAGTACCAACGAATAGTACAGTAGCGCCCTTAGCAGCTTCATCCTTCATAAAGTTGTATGCTGAATCGATCATCTTAACAGTCTTTTGTAAGTCGATGATGTAGATTCCGTTACGTTGGGTAAAGATGTATTTCTTCATCTTAGGGTTCCAACGACGAGTTTGGTGACCGAAGTGGACACCAGCTTCTAGTAATTGTTTCATAGAAATAACAGCCATGTTAATAGCCCTCCAAAAATAGTTTTTTCCTCCCCGTCAATCTATCAATCCAGAAACTATCAAGAAATAGCACTATCTGAGTTGTCATGACAGGTGTGAATTGGTAATAAATACCGAATATTATTGTATATTAAACTCCAATATTTATCAAGCTAAATATTACAATTTAACAATCTTATCTGATTTACCTGTGTTGATAAGGTCTCTGTTAGCATCCAATGATAGTGTAACCATGTTTCTAACCGCTGTTTCAGTGTAGAAAGCAATGTGTGGAGTAATCAAAACATTGTCTCTGCTCATTAGGTTCTTTAGACGATCATCTGAAATATCATCGAAACTATCAAAGTTAGCATTGAAGACACCTACTTCTGATTCATAGGTATCCAAAGCAGCACCTGCTAGTTTACCTGAATCTAAAGCCTTGATTAATGCATCAGTATCAATTAGTGAACCACGAGCAGCGTTAATAATGTATGAACCATCTTTCATTTCTGATAAAGTCTTGTCGTTTACCATGTGTTCATTTTCCTTAACGGCTGGTGCGTGTAATGAAATGATATCAGATTGTTTGTATAAATCGTCTGGAGTATCAACGTAGATACCTTGTTTTTCTAGTTCAGGGTTTCTGAATGGATCATATGCAATCACTTTTGCGCCGAATCCACGACAGATATCAACTAATACGTGACCAATACGACCTGTTCCGAAAACACCAACGGTCTTTGAATTTAATTCTTGACCAATTTCAGGAGCCCATCTTAAGTCACCTGAACGTTGCTTGTCTTCAAAACGTTTTGTATTTCTTAGTAATCTCATAATTTCAGTAATTGCTAGTTCAGCAATTGCGTTTGGAGAATATGCTGGAACATTTGTTACAGTAATTCCATTTGCTTTTGCAGCATCAGCATCAACGTTATCTACCCCAACATTTCTTAGTGATAGGTACTTGATGTTAAAACTACCTAATTTATCTAAAATTTCTTTAGTGTATGGTTTTTGTTGGTAAGCAACCACACCATCAAATCCATTAGCTTCTTCAACAGTTGATGAATCAAGTAATTTGGTTTCAACCTTTACTTCTACTTCCGGATTTTTTTGTTCCCATTCTTTTAAATATGGCATTTCATCATTTCTGATTCCATAAGCAATAATTTTCAATACAAAAACCTCCAAATATTCATCGTTACAGTTAGAATTATAACACTTAACTCCGTGTCTTAAAGGCTTAGACCGTATTTAGATAAATTTACCCCATTTTCATTTAGGTATTCTAACTTCTTTACTCTACTTTGATGTTTAAAATGATACTCGGCACTCAAAGCATCATGTTTATTGTCAAAGCTCTCGGAGTATATCATTTCGACTGGTAAATGATTGCGAGTGTACTTAGCACCCTTTCCGCTTTGGTGTTGTTCTAATCGATGTTTCAAATCGGTCGTGTATCCACCATATAGTGAATCATCCCCGCACTTTAAAACATACATATAAAACTTATTCTCCATATAAAATCTTCCTTACAAAACCTGTATATTCTTTTGAATTATCTTTATAAACAAAAATTGGTGGTAGTACCTTGGTTCCACCATTCTTCCCCGCTTTAATTCCTTCAACTAGAATCATGTTTGATTCCTTTCCCTCACGTGGATAAATGTATTGAATCCTTTTTGGCATTACGTTGTGAGATTGCATGGCATCAAATAGTTCTAGCATCCGATCAGGACGGTATACGAAGAACGCTTTAGCGTTTGTCTTTAAAAGTCCCTCACAGACGGTTAGGATTTTGTCTAGATTAGTTGTGATTTCATGTCTAGCAATTGCTAAATATGGATTTGGATTTTTCTTACTATCCTCTAAATCTGGGAAATAAGGTGGATTACAAGTTATCACGTCAACAGAATCCTTTTGAACATAATCAAATGTATTATCAAGGTCATCGTTTATCACGGACAACTTGTCATCTAAGTTATTTAGACTAACACTACGTTTTGCCATATCAGCCAGCTTATCTTGTAGTTCGATTTCGTAAATATGCCCATTGGTTTTATGTGACATAAATAACCCAACTGCACCATTGCCGGCACACAAATCGACAGTCTTTGAAGCACTCTTCTTCGGCAACCTAGCAAAGTCTGCTAAAAGTACCGCATCCAATGAGAATGAGAACACTTCGGGATTTTGAATTATCTTTATATCATTACTATATAGTTGATCTATTCTTTCGTTTTCCTTTAAAACATCGTCCACTTGAATATTCCACCTTATTTTTTTCTTGCATAAATCAATAATAATAGAATACTATTAAATAATAAAGTACGAGAGGAGTTTATTTAATGTATTCTTTTTTAAAGTTCTTATGTAGAATCATTTTATATCCAATTAACGGAATGCCTAAGTTTGAAAACAAACAAAGAATTCCGGAAGGCAATTACATATTAGTTGCACCGCACCGTACATGGTTTGATCCATTGTACTTTGCCCTAGCAGCAAGTCCTAAAGAATTTGCTTTCATCGCTAAAAAGGAGCTATTCAAAAATCCACTTTTAGCATACGTATTAAGACATGCAAACGTATTAAGTGTTGATCGTGAAAATCCCGGCCCATCAGTAATCAAGGAACCTGTTAAGATTCTTCAAAACTCTGACAAGTCACTAATCATTTTCCCTTCAGGAACTAGACATTCTCAAGCACTAAAAGGTGGCGCTACTTTAATCGCCAAGCTTTCTAAAGCACCTTTACTTCCAGCTGTTTACCAAGGTCCACTTACATTTAAGAGTTTGTTCTCACGTAAGAAAGCTGTCATCAACTTTGGTGACCCTATCTACTTGGACAAATCAATCAAGCTAAACGAAGAAGGTCAAAAAGCAGTCGAACAACAAATGCAAGATGCTTTCGATAAGTTAGATAAAGAAATCAACCCTGACTTTAAGTACGTTGACCCATCTTCAGAAAAATAAGCAATAAAAAAAGACTTAATCTTTGAATTAAGTTGAACTGAACCCCTTGAGTTGGAGAAATCTAACCTAAGGGGTTCTTTTATGTTTTCTAAAGAATTAAAATTAGCTGCCATTAAAGATTATTATAATGGTTTAGGATTTACAAAAATTATTAATAA